>CAZJXH010000065.1:0-16051 GCA_964549475.1 uncultured Oscillospiraceae bacterium | reverse complement strand
TCGATGACAATGATACAGGACCGGTCGCTGTATTCGATCGGCTCCTTTATAAATTTCACTCGGACATCGATAACTGGAATGATCTTGCCCCTCAAGTTGATAATCCCCTTTACATAATTCGGCACTTCGGGAATTTGAGTGATTTGCTGAATCCCGATAATTTCGGTCACATACTTGATCTCAATTCCATACACTTCATTCCCTACTGCAAACGTCAGGAATTTGTTTTTCTGTGTGTCTTCTTCCTGTTCAATGATCCAGTCGTTTTCTGCCATGGCTGCTTTCCCCCTCTTCCTATGTTTCTATATAATTATTAATACATAAAGATTTTTATGCACTATAAATATTGAATGATGAGATTTTAGATGATGGGATTTTAAATGATGGGTTTTAATGGTTGGAAAACCAATCTTCAGTAGGATTTACGAATTGATCATTCCCTTGGCATCCAGAATCAGGCTGATATTCCCATCGCCCAGTATCGTACAGCCTGCGATCGCCTCTGACTTGCGGATATAAGCCGGAATCGGCTTTACAACCACCTGCTGCTTGCCAATCAGTTCATCTGCAAAAACGCATAACAATTTCTCTTCGTCCTCGATGACAACGATAATTCCTTCCATCAGGGATTTCACCGAGGTTTCGACGTTGAGCCGTTCATGCAGCCGCAGAATGCGGTAGCACTCTCCGCGGATCATGATCATCTCCGTTCCCTCGGTATCGATGATGATCTGTTTCTCCACCGGCCGGAACGATTCCCGGATCGCGGTTGTCGGAATAATATATTTTGCGGTTCCAACCGATACAAGAATCCCATCAATAATGGCTAATGTCATCGGGATTCGAATCCGGATGCTGGTCCCCATTCCTGTTTTGCTGTCAAGAATGACAGATCCGCCCAGTTTACTGATATTTTCCCGTACAACATCCATTCCAACTCCTCTGCCGGAGAATTCACTGACTTTTTCTTTCATTGAAAATCCGGGCAGCATGATGAAATTGAAAATTTCTTTTTCGCTATATTCTGATTCGTTCTTTGTTACAAGACCTTTTTCTTTCGCTTTCTTATACATCTTTGATTTATCAAGTCCGGCTCCATCGTCTTTCACTGTAATCCAGACATCCCCGCCGGCGTTTTTCGCTTCGATCGAGACTTTACCGGCTTCGCACTTGCCGCACGCCAACCGTGTTGCCTTGTCTTCAATTCCATGATCCAGCGCATTCCGGACAATATGCATCAGCGGATCGGATATATTGTCTGCAATGTTTTTGTCGATCTCGGTTTCTTCTCCGATTAATTGCAGGTCTACCTCTTTATTGAGTTTGATCTTCATATCGCGGACCAGGCGCTGCATCTTCTGGAATGTGTTGGAAATAGGAATCAGCCGCAGAGACATGACAATGTCCTGTAATTCATCTGTCAGCTTGCTCAGCTGGCGGGTCGCCTTGCTGAAGTTTTCAAGCTCCAGTCCTTCAAGGTCCGGGTTTTTTGTCACCATTGCCTCGGATATGACAAGCTCTCCGACGATATCCATCAACGAATCCATTTTTTTCACATTGACACTGATCAGGTTTTGTCTTGTGCTCAGTGATTTCGAGTCCTGCTGGTCGCCAGAAGTGGCATTGGATGGATAAGCAGATGGATTCATAGACTGATTATTGGGCTGATTTTTAGACGGATTATTTGGAATATTTTTGGCTGGATCTTCCCGCACACTGACATCCAGGGAAATCGCCTTTTGCGGTTTCTCGGCTTTGGGTTCGGTTGTTGAAGGATCGGCTGTGATGATTTTTTCCTCCGGCGTTTCTTGCCCGGCTGCTCCGGCATCCGGAATGCTGTCCGTGTTTCTCGTCCCGGCCAGGATCTCTTCTGCGGGTTTCATGCATGGAATCACGTCCGCAGAGAAGCTTTCCTGCTTTTCATGCAAATCAATTCTTTCGAGGAAGAGTGTATGGTCAAAATGAATCAGCAGCTCGTCATACGTCAGTTCGGATGTGAATTCAACGAGGAATCCCTCCTGTCGAATCAATTCGGCGGTTTCTTCGTTTTCCAGGATATCAGCGGGCTCATACGAAACAATGGCTGCAACCGGAGTCAATTGATGAATGACGGTGTATGCCCGCATATTTTCCATTTCACAGTTCGGATCAAAGAACATCAGGGCTTTATATGTTTTTACAATTATCTTCGGCTCACTGATCTGCTTCTGAAACGCGTTGATCCGGCCGACAATCCCTTCGTTGTTTCCATCCGGGTCTTCTTTCTGCTCAATTTTATGGAGTTCGCCTTTGATAAAATCAACGGTCTGCAATACAATATCGGTCAATTGATGACAATCAATCTCTTTTGCTCCGTTGTTGCGAAGCAATGCGAACAGATCTTCAAGAGAATGCGACAGATGGGCGATCCCATCGTACATCATCATGGCGGAAGAGCCTTTTATCGTATGCATGATACGGAAAATTTCGTTGATTGCCGTATTACTTAAAGACATTTCATTTTCAATTTCAATCAGTAATTCTTCCAGTTGTTCCACCATTTGAACGGTCTCGAACAAATAGATTTCCAGCATGGATTCACGGTAGCTTAACTCACTGTCTTGCATCTGGCGCCTCTTTTCATTCCTTAAAATTTAGACAGGGCAGATAATACGGTCTCTTCTTTAAATGGTTTCACAATAAATCCTTTTGCTCCGGAAACGACCGCCTCTTTTACCATTCCCTGCTGTCCCATTGCCGTCATCATGACCACATTGGCGCTTGCATCCAGCTGCATGATGGTTTTCAATGCGCACAATCCATCCATTTCCGGCATAGTGATATCCATGGTTACGATATCCGGTTTTAATTCATGATATTTATGGATGGCGACTTTCCCGTTTTCGGCTTCTCCAACAACACTGAATCCGTTTCTTTCCAACATGTTTTTGATTGTGACCCGCATGAATGCGGCATCATCGACTACAAGTACAGTTTTCATTGTTATGTTCCCTCACTTTTCAATCCTATATATTCGTCCCACAGTAATTCTGATGTCCATGCAATCCATTGGATTATTTCCGTTGATCAAATCACGATATTTAAAATCAATCCATTGATACTATCTATTTTCGATAGAATTTCCATTCTGTTTTTTTCGGCTTTTTTCGCTAGTTCGAATAAATCTTCCAGTTCCCTGTTTACGGTTTGTATCGTTGCATAATACCGGCTATGGCCAAAATTATCCGTATATTTCTCTTCTTGAAAAGAATAAGTCTCCTGCGTCAGCTCTTCAAAAAACGCGGAGATTTTCTCTCTGTACTGCTGCAGCTTTTTGATGTCCATATGCTGCAGCAAGCTCTGCGCCTGCAGCATCAAGGCCTGCTGCTGATCCTGCAATCTTCCTTTTTGCTGGGAATCCACCTTTTCTTTCAGTTGCGTCGCAAATTCGCTTCCCGCTTGCTGTATCTCCGATGCTCCCTTTATGATCGGCTGGAAAAAGGGTTCGATGACGGGCCTTTGATTGACTTGCATATGGAGCTCCTTTTTATTCTTTGGCTTCTACTGTACAACATCAATTCGATTGCTGATGGAATTCAGATCTTGATTGTAGTTTTGAAGAATCCGTTCTGTTTTGACACTTCTCAGTTCATTCTTGATTTCTTCCATTTTTTCCGATGCAAGGGTTGTCATGAAGAGATCCAGATCATGAAGCTCTTTCAACGATAACTCCTGTTTCTTCAGCAGCATTTCGCGCTCTGTCGCATAACCGGAGGGGCTGGGTTGTTCTCTGCTTGTTTCCAGGAAAGCGCCCAATGCCTTGATGGATTCTTCCCGGATGGCGAGGATCTGGTTCAGCTCGCTCCCCTGTGCATGGTTCATGTCTTCGATCGCATCCAGTGTACTGGTTCGGATTGCTTCAATAATAGCAATAAATTGCTCTTCTCTTTCGTTCACCTCGAATGTACATCCTTTCCTGAATCTCTTTCTTATCGCGCCATGCTGCATTGCTGCATACGGCACTGGTATACCACGGTCTCCCATGTGTTTTTCATATCGACAAGAATGGGTTCGATCCCATTCAGTTTTTCGATATCTTTTGATATATTGCATTCAATCATTTCATGGAGCAGGAATTCATAGAGTCGAAGAAGCTCTTTCGAAAGCGAATAGTTGAAATCGAGGCCTTTGATCAGCTCATCGATAATATCTTGTGCCTTGATCAGATACTGGCTGCTTTGTTCAATCTCATTCTCCTGTATCGCTATCCTGGCAAGCCGGACTTGTTTGATACATCCGTCGTACAGCATAACCACCAGGTCCCCCGGACTTGCCGTCAGGATGCTTTGTTCCCGGTACTGATTGCTTGCGTTGCGTCCGATTCCTATCATAGTCTGCATGATGTTCTCCTTAAAATCCTGATTTGGCGTCCATGCCATTTGAAATACTGGAATTCGAGACAGGAATCCGTTTAGTTCGACGAGCTGTTCGTCAGCCAGGCGGTCTGTGATTTCATGGAGGAAAGCGCCTGTTCCATTGCGGCGAATTTCTTGTAGTAATAATCTTCTTTATTCGTCAGCTTCGTGTTCATCGCGGTGATTTTTGCGCTGGCTTTGGAAATCTCCTCATTCGCGGTTGAAACCTTGAATAATCCGTTGAAATTACTGAATTGTTCGATTAATTTCGGGATCAGTCCGGATTCTTTGTATTTGGTGACTTTATCGGTCGAAGTGCCGCTCTTGGTGAAAAGCTGTGATACCAGAGTGGGATTTTCCGTCAATGCGCTTTTAAGCTTCGTCTCATCCAGAAAAATCTTGCCCTTGTCTTTATAGGTCCCGGTTGAAAATCCAATCTGCGACAGGCTTTTATCAAGTCCCGAAACCGAGTCGAAAAACATCTGCCGCATGCCGCTTAAAAGGTTCGTAAGACTGCGGTCGTTATGAAAATGCCCGCTCTTCGCCTTGGTCTCCCATAACTCGATCTCTTTCTCTGTCATGTTTTCTTTTTCTTCGTCTGTCAACGGGGTATAGCTTGCATTCACTTCTTCATCGACTTTTGCCTGAAGAGTCGTCACCAATTCGTTGTATGATTTTACAAAGGCCTTGATGCGGTCGACGGTTTCCGTGACATCCTGTTCGACCCGGTAGCTTACCGGGGTGGTGGTGCTTGCCAGTAAACTGTAATTAATCCCGTCAATGCTGAAATTATTACTGGAGCGGGTGACTTCGACCCCGTCGATCTGCAGAAGCGCATCCTGCCCGTTTTGAATGGTCGCCTCTTCGATTTTGATCGCAGAGCCGGTCCCGAATAAATTGCCCAGGTTATTTACAATATCCACCTTTGTCGCGGCACCTGTCGCAGCAGACTGAAGGCTGAAACGATTCGTCAATTCCGAATAGGATAATCTGGCTCCGGCTTTACTATTGTAGTTTACTGTATTCATGACCGTTTGAAGGGTATCGGTCTTTTTAAATATGAAATTTTCCCCGTTGAGATCAAACGAAATGGTGTCGGAACCGGTTCCTCCGAATTGCAAAGGAATCTCCAGGGAAAGGTTTTCTAATGTTGTATTCACATTCAGGGTTCCGGAGGTTGTGACATTTCCTGTACTTTTTGTATTTGCTCCGGAAGCGATTCTCGTAATAAAGTCAATCTGATGCTGTCCCGCAGTCGCGGTTTCTCCCGTGGTTATTTTCACCGCCGAGCTGGTTTGGGGCATGGTGACTTTCAATACATTGTAAGCGGAGGAGGAGTACATGTTTGTTTCAGGGGCAAGCACACTCATCGTTTTATTGCGGAAAGCAGTAATCAGGGAACGAATATCCTGCTGCGCTGTTTTATCCCACTCAAGCAGGGTTTTCTGCTGATAAATCTTTTTTGATTTCAATTTTTCCGCCTGCATCAATCCGCTGATGATGCTTTCCGTGTCAAGTCCGGAGGACATCCCTAGAATTCTTGAAGTATTGCCGAGAGAACTAACTGCCATAAGTGACACCTTCATTTCTAAATATTATTTTATGTCCATTGAATGATAATAGGGGGGGATAAATGGACAAGGATCCTTATCAAGAGCATTTTATAGCGCGGAAGGGGCGGGAGGTCCCGCCCCTTCCATCAGCCAATGCGATAATCTTATTTGAGCAATTGGAGAACGGCCTGGGGAGCCTGGTTGGCTTGTGCCAGCATGGAGGTCGCAGCCTGCTGCAAGATGTTGTTCTTTGTATATTCCATCATCTCTTTTGCCATGTCGACGTCGCGGACGCGGGACTCGGCGGCTTGCAGATTCTCTGCGGTGTTGTCCAGGTTCTTGATGGTGTGCTCGAGTCTGTTCTGAGCAGCGCCCAGCTTGCTTCTTTGTTCCGAAACCTGTGAAATCGCGTCTTCGATCGAAGCGGTCAGAGCATCTGCTTTGTCCGCTGTGTCAATGACAACGTCAGCAGCGCCGGCGAGCAGGGAAGTCAGTTTTGTCGCAGATCCGACAATGCCCGAACCCAGTGTCGAGGAGTCGATTTTTTCGAATTTCACGGTCATTTTCTCTGCAGCGTTTCCGTTTGCACCGATTGCAAATTCTGCATCTTCAACACCAGCGGCAAGAGCGGAAGTAATGATTGTTTTTCCCACTAATTCTGAAGCGGTGTTGACAGCCAGTTTTGTTCCGGTTACTTTAAGGCTGATTCCAAAATCGGAAAAGGACAGCGTCTGTTCGCTGGCGGTCATATCCGCGATAGTGATTTCCTGGGAAGAGGTTCCATCTGAAAGAACTACCTTGTTTGTTGCGGATCCAGCTGCGAAGGTATATGTTTTCGCGGCATCGGCGCCGGAAACATCTACCGCTGAAATCATCGCGGAACCTGTTGTGGCAAGAGCTACACCGACTTTTGCGGTTGAAGTGGCGTCTTGCGATACGGTTGCGCCCATTTTGCCGTCGATAAGGGTTTTCCCGTTGAATGCGGTTGTCTGTGAAATACGGTCGATTTCAGCGGTGAGGTCTTTGAGTTCCTGTCCGACTGCCTGGCGATCCACGGTGCTGTTGGTGTCATTGGCTGCTTGTACGGTGATCTCTCTCATTCTCTGGAGAATGGACTGGGTCTCGCCCAAGGCACCTTCTGCGGTTTGAATCATGGAAATGCCATCCTGTGCATTTCTGGAAGCCTGTCCCAAGCCACGAATCTGGCCTCTCATTTTTTCTGAGATTGATAACCCGGCAGCATCGTCCGCGGCGGAATTGATCCGATATCCGGAAGACAATTTCCCCATTGATTTTGAACCTGCTGTTGAGCTGAGAGTAAGATTTCTCTGAGTGTTCATTGCCATTAGATTGTTTTGAATACGCATTTTATTTCTCCTTAATCCTATTATTTGGCATCCATGCCATATTGATATGGAAAAGATCAGCGGTAAAGGCGCGCGCTCCTTTATTTTTACTTTCCTTTTCCACTCATAATATATATCGTAATTATCTTTATAAACTTTAACCTTTTTTAAAATTGTGCATGCTTATTTTAGAGATAATCCTTGTAATGCATGGCCTGAAAGGATTTGCAAGAAAAAGAGCCGGGAATTATCCGGCTCTTTAAAGAATTTGGACCATTGCATACTTATATGGAAGAGATAAGAGCAAGTATATTCCTGCTCCTCCCATCAATCAATGCAACAATCTTATTTTAACAATTGGAGAACAGCCTGGGGCGCCTGGTTGGCCTGTGCCAGCATGGAGGTCGCCGCCTGCTGCAGGATGTTGTTCTTGGTGTATTCCATCATTTCTCTCGCCATATCGACATCACGGACCCGGGATTCGGCGGCCTGCAGGTTCTCCGAGGTATTATCCAGGTTCTTGATGGTGTGCTCGAGTCTGTTCTGTGCAGCGCCCAGTTTGCCCCGCTGATTGGATACCTGCTGAATCGCATCTTCAATCGATTTGGTCAGGGCATCCGCTTTGGCTGCGGAGTCGATCACGACATCTGCCGTTCCAGCGAGCAGGGATGTCAGTTTTGTCGCAGAACCGACAAGACCCGAGCCCAGTGTCGAGGAGTCCATTTTCTCGAATTTCACCGTCATTTTCTCCGCAGCGTTTCCATTCGCGCCAATGGCAAATTCCGCATTCTCCACCCCGGCGGCAAGAGCGGAAGTGACAACGGTTCTGCCAACCAGTTCAGCAGCTGTGTTAACCGCCAGTTTTGTTCCGGTCACTTTAAGGCTGATTCCAAAATCCGAAAATGTCAGCGTCTGTTCGCTGGCAGTCATATCCGCAATGGTGATTTCCTGAGAAGAGGTTCCATTTGAAAGGACTACTTTATTCGTTGCAGATCCGGCTGCAAAAGTATACGTTGCGGCGGCATCGGCACCGGAAACGTCGACAGCGGAAATCATCGCCGAACCGGTTGTGGCAAGTGCCACGCCGACTTTGGCAGTTGAAGCTGCGGATTGTGTGACGGCTGCGCCCATTTTACCGTCGATAAGAGTCTTCCCGTTGAATGAAGTAGTCTGTGAAATACGGTCGATTTCTGCGGTGAGCGCTTTCAGTTCCTGTCCGACTGCCTGGCGGTCTATGGTACTGTTGGTGTCATTGGCCGCTTCCACGGTGATCTCTCTCATTCTCTGGAGAATGGACTGGGTCTCGCCCAAGGCGCCTTCTGCCGTTTGGATCATGGAAATGCCATCCTGGGCATTTCTGGAAGCTTGTCCTAAGCCACGAATCTGACCTCTCATTTTCTCTGAGATCGACAGTCCGGCGGCATCGTCTGCGGCAGAATTGATCCGATAGCCGGAAGATAATTTCCCCATTGATTTTGAACCGGCTGTTGAGCTGAGCGTAAGATTCCTTTGTGTGTTCATTGCCATAAGATTGTTTTGAATACGCATGTTGTTTCTCCTTAAAATTTCTTATTTGGCATCCTTGCCATTGTTAGGTTCCGCACGAACGGAAAACAGCCTGTAGGTTGCTCTGCCAGTGTTTTAAGTCTTTTTCCGTTCATAATAATTTATCGTATCTCCCGGTGAAAACTTTAGTCGAATTTTTCATTTTATTTCATTTTTTACGAATTTAGCTGCCCCTGTATTTATTGTAGGGATAACGACTTGTATGATTCCTTGGAAAAACGCAATAAAAACCCCGCCTGCACCTTTTGTTTCGGTACATCGGGGTCTGTCATCCTGTCTCTCCGGCCGATCGGTTTTATTTTAGATCGGTTTTGCTTTTTCACTCTTGCTTATTCGCAGCCTTGCTTGTTTTCATCCTTGCTTTGCTTATTCCCGGCCTTGTCCGAAAGAGCCTTGATGAAAGACATATTGGCTTGGATCGCTTCCCTGTTGGTATTGGATACTTCAGCAAAAAGCTCCGCGCGGAGTATCTTCATCGAGTGGGGGGCTTCAATCCCGATCTTGATCCGGTCCGCATCTACTTCCAGGATCGTGATGGTGATATCATTTCCCACTAATATTGATTCATTTATCCTCCGTGTCAAGACAAGCATCTTTACCCTCCATGCATTTTCTTACTTACAATATCAAAAATAGGTTGTCTGATCTGATAATCACTGCCTTCCGATAAAACCTGGCGGCCATATCCACAGGACGTGTTGATCAGGATGGGAGCAGCCATGTTTGCTGTCATCTTGTTTACTTCCTGCGGAATGACTGACACAACCAATACCAATAAATCCTCTTCGCTTTCGATGTTCAATTCTGCCAGCACACTGTCATCCACGATCGGGGAATAAGAATTATCAAGATCAAAAGGGCTCAATACCGGCAATGACATATCTTCATCCACCGCCTGGAGCCACATAAATGGTCGCGTTTGTTCTAAAATGATTATAACATATCTTTTCAATTCTTCAAAGCCCGGAATTCCATCTTTAAAAATAATTATTTTCTCGTCCTGGACATCTAAATCGCCAAATGTGGATGTATGTAGTAGCATGATGAAATCCTCCGATATTATTTACTATAAGTATTGTGAATGGTCTTTGATCCTGTTGCCTGTTCCGGATAGAAAAGAGATTAATTCAGGAAATCCGTCAAGGACGGCTGAATGATTTTGGATCCGATCTCCAAGGCGGTATTATAGGAGGCTTCTGCAATTTTGAGCTGCATGATCACTTCTGCGGTATCAATCCCTTCCACATTGCTTTTAATGGTTTCATAATTGATTTTATCCTGGTCGTATCTTTCCGAAACAAGCTCCAGACGCTTCTTGCGGCCGCCGATCTCCGTCGCCTTGGACAATATGTCCTGCTGCTTTCCCTGCAGTTTCCCGGTGTATGCGCTGATTTCGGTTGATGTGCCTCCGGTTCCGAGTTTTCCAATCAATCCGTCCAGAAGCTGAAACAGGTTGTCATCGCCTGTACCAAACAGGTCAATTCCTGTCAGGGAAGCTTTTGTATTGATCCCGGTTCCTATTTCGTATTCAATGCTCTGAGATTCCAGTCCGGTGATGACCGCAGCTCCTGCTGTGGCAAGGTCCACTCCGTTGTACAGGATTTTGCCGCTGACTTCCTCAAACGGCGGGGTGGTTGTATTGTATCCGCCGAAAATATATTTGTTGCCCAGCGTCGCGTTTCCGACCTGTACAAGATGGGAACGGAGCTGCTTGATATATTCCATGGATGTTTTTTTATCGCTATCGTTATAAGTGCCGTTTGATATTTTTACGGTCTCCTCATAGATGGATTTCACCACATCGTTAATCTCCATCACGGAGGTTTCGCTTTGTGTCAGCATGGAATTCGCATTGTCGATATTGCGTGAATGCTGGGTCAGATTGTTGATTTTTGAACGCACGGCAAGACTGGAGATCGCCCCGACCGGATCATCGGACAATTTTGTGATTCTGCGGTTGGTGGAAAGCTGCGTCTGATATTTATTCAAATTGCCCATGTTCTTGTTTAGATTGTTTAAGTAATTCTGAGAAAGCATGTTGTTCGTGATCCGCATAAATTTTCCCCCTACCTTCCTACTGTTCCGGTTTTATTAATCAGCACATCCAGCAGTTCATCAACGGTTGTTATCATCCTGGCCGCCGCAGTATAGCTATGTTGAAATTTCATCAGGTTCGTCATTTCTTCATCGATCGACACGCCGGATACCGCTTGTCTCTGCTGGGTGATACTGTCAAGCAGGCTTTTCTGTCCATTGACACGGGTTTCGATCGAAGAAGCTTCCACGGCGATTTCTCCGATGAAGCTCTCGACGAAGGTATTATATCCGCCAATGCCCGCAATATTGGTGCTGGTAAATAGTTTTCCAAGGGCGAGACCGGTTTCGTTGTTTGATTTTAAGAGGTCACTTGTTATTTCTTTGGATGAAAGGGCGATATTATAGACATTGCTGACAATATCCGGGTTGATGGTGATATTTCGCGCGGTGACCGGCGTCGGTACTCCGTTGATATCCAGCGGAGAAGCGAAAAAGGAGACCCCGGTTTTTGATGCGGTACCGGTGCCCGTATCCAGCATCGTCCATCCGTTCTGATGGACGGCATTGAACGATGCGGCCAATGCGGATGCGAACTGGTTCAATTTCGCACTCAGATAAGGAATCCCGATATCGCTTGCCGTACTGCCGTCCCGTAAATCCATATAGGCTTTCAGACTTCCCCCTGTGATATTCGCCTGGGTTGTTCCATTATCCCAGTAAATGCTGTTCAGAGCATTGGCTTCCCCCGTGATGGGATTGGTCTTGTCTTTTATAGCAACTAGTGATGTCGTCTCATCATGTTCAACCAGGGACTGCATCGGATTTCCCTTCATGATGACACGCAGCTGTCCCTTGCTGTTCTCCTGCGTCTCGATCGGTACAAGAGAGGATAGTTCATCCAGAAGCTGATTGCGCTTGTCACGCAGATCATTCGCTTTTTGTCCGGTCAGTTCATATCGCTCGATCTGCGTATTGAGGCCTGCGATATTTTTTGTGATATCATTGATCTGTCCCACGACGACGGAGACGGATTGGTCCTGCTCAGCCTGCTTGTCGGTAAGCTGGGTGGCATAATGATTCAGCGTTTCGGTGAATTTCAATGCATTCTGAAGCATGTTGGTGCGGTACTCTTTGCTGACCGGATCGCTGGCGGCGTCCTGGACACTGTCCGAAAATTCGCTCATTGCCTTTACAATGCCCGTATCGGACAATTCATCAAACATGCTTTCGATGTATGAAATATTAGTCGATTTTGTATCCAATTCCTGATACGAAGTATTCTCGTTGTGATATTGCCGGTCCAGGAAGGGATTTCGGATCTGATCGACGGTGATGATGTCGACTCCGCCTCCGGTTGCGCCTTTGACCGCAGCGGAAAAACGGCTGTATCCTATTTTCGCTTCGATGGATGCAACTTGCAGTCTCTGTCTGGTATACCCCTCGGTATTGGCATTGGCAATATTATGGCCTGTCACATCAATCGATTTCTGTGTTGCTGACAATGCTCTGTTTGCGATTTCTAAACCCCCGAACGTACTCATAATTCCCTCACATTCTCATATCAACCAGTCGCGGATCATGGTCTTTTGTCTGTTTTGCCGTTCCATCCACATCGTATGAATTCAATTTGGATTGGTTTGTGGCTTCATCAATCACATGCTGGATATAGTTCAGCTGCAGATTGATGAGCTGCTGATTGGTGTTGTTGATCGCATTGATCTCTTCCAATGTTTTAAGAAAGGTCGCCTGGATGGCAAGCAGTTCGTCCTTGCTTGCCTTGTCCGTATTCGGCCAATTGGAAATGGTCAGCTTTTCCACATCGATTTGATTGGCTTTCGCCGTCTCTTCCAGGAATCCGCGACGATTGTTCTCCAGTTCTCCCAGCTTCATGAGTAAAAGCTCTTCGCCTTGCACCACATAGTCCAATTCATTGACGTCGCCTCTTGTGATCGCATCTTTCTTTCTTTTTGCCAGTTTCAGCAGGTCGCTGTAAATTGCCTGCTGGTGTATGATGATTGAGATAAGGTCTTTTAGTGTCCCGTTCATATGCTTACCTCGATTTGAGCATTTTGTCGACAATGTTTCCGACATCGACTTCATAGGTTCCTGCTGCCATTTGGTTCATAATTCCATGAATTTTGTCCATGGAGACATCCTCGCTGGACTGTGCCGCTTTAAGCAGATTATTATAAATCTTTGCATTTTCTGAAAGCTCGACTTTGTCTTTCGCTCCCTCGAGCGAAGGATTGGCCTTCTCTTGCCGAATCGCCTTTTCGTAGCGTCCGATTGCCGATGCCATAATGGATGGATTGATTCTCATGGTCTTTTCCTCCTGTTCCTTACCTCTTTCGGGTATTTTCCCCGAGTTCTTTGTTCCGGATTCTGAATTCATCGTCTGACTGCCGCATTGCTTTACTGTTCTTCACATCCAGCGCCATTTTCGCTTCAAGATGGGAGAAATCGCTGGTCATTTTCTTTGTACAATCGGAACAGTACTTTCCGCATTTGATCGGTCTGCCACAGTTCCGGCAGGGGATCTCCGCCTGAGGCGTTGAAGAAAGCCGCTCTTCCCTTAATAGATATAATAACACTTGTTCTTCCACCTGGGTCTTCTCAATGATTTCCGATATATCCGCCTCGGGATTCGCCTGGATATAATTCCGTATGGTTTTGAACTGCTTCTCGATTTCCTCCCCGCATTCCAAACAATAGGGGCTCTTTATTTTTACAAACAATTTGTCGCAGCGCTTGCAGTGTTGAACACTCATTATTGCTATCTCCTAATGTCATTTTCGATGGATTTCATTTGATCTGCGGTTGTGATCGCCCGGCTTAAAAAAGTATAGGCGCGCTGGGCTTTCATCAGTTCTGTCATCTCTTCGGTGATGTCCACATTCGACTTTTCCAACGCCCCCTGCTTGATTTTTGTTTTCCCATCCGCCATCGCGGTGGGTTCTCCGGATGCCGTTGTCGCCCGATAGGTCAGGTTGCCAAGCTCTTCCAATCCTTCGGAATTCGGGAAAGTGAAAACCCCGATTGTTGCGACCTCTTCGCTCGGATTGTTTGAATTGGTGATTTTTCCATCAGTACTGATATCAATCTGTTCGATTGGAAAATTGCATTTTATTTTCTGTCCATTGCGGTCCAGGACAAAATCTCCGTTCATCGTGGTCAAGTAGTTGGCACCGTCGATGTCTTTGCTGGAGAAAGAGCCGTTCCGGGTATAGGCGACGGTATTTTCGCCGGTCTGCACGGCGAAAAATCCATCGCCTTCTATCGCTGCATCCAGTTTTCGTCCTGTATCCCCGGTGATCCCCTGCTCGAAAGATTTGCTCTGGCCCGCGAACAGAGACCCATGACCCAGTTGAAGATTCACGGCCTGCGCATCGCCTGACGGATCGGTCATCGCGCTGTAGACAGCTTCTTTTGAATTCACACGGCTTTTCTTGTATGCGGTGGTATTGATGTTTGCAATGTTGTTTGCAATCGTATCAATATTGCTTTGCTGTGTCTTCATCCCGATTGATGCGGTATAAAGTGATTGTGCCATAGATTCTTCTCCTTGTCTTCCAGTTTATTTCCTGGTGTTTCTTTTATTATATTTTCCCGATTTCATTGACCGATTTCCCCAGTTTCTCATCCTGCATCCGGATCATCCGCTGACTGATTTCAAAACTTCGATAGGTTTGAATCATATCGATCACTTGCTTGGAAAGATCGACATTGGAGCTTTCCAGGTATCCCTGGCGGATTTTCCCTCCCCCTCCGGCGGCGGGCGTTGTATTGTTCGCTATATAAAGGTTGTTTCCTTCTTTTCTCAGACTGTTCACATCCTCGAAGGTGACAAGTCGGATCTGGTCCGTTCCTGCGGCGGATTGGACGGTTCCATCCGCGCTTACCGTGAACGATGCATTGCCGACCTGGATCGGGCCCTGTGTTCCTTGTACCTCATACCCTTCCTGTGTGACAAGATTCCCCGTGGAAGACACCGTCCATGTTCCTGTCCTTGTATATCGCTCGCCTGCGGGGGTGTTCACAACGAAAAATCCATCTCCTTCCACCGCAAAGTCCGTGGAGTTTCCGGTTTCTTTCAAAGTGCCGTTTTCAAACGAGGTCGTGACCTCATCAATATGGATTCCGTTGTTCAGCACCCCTATTTCGGCCGATTGATTCGTCAGGGAGGAATCCCCCATTCGTCTTACCATAAGATCCTCGAAAGAGGATGTCAGGAGATCATCCTGTTTGAATCCGGCGGTTGTGGCATTCGCAAGATTGTTTGTGATGACATCCATCCGCTTTTGCTGTGCCGCCATTCCCGTTGCCGAGGTATATAATCCACGGATCATTCTCTCTACCTTCTTTCTTTTATATCGTCTGTTTTTGCAATAACTTTAATTATTTCAGTAAATATCCATGTTTTTCATATTCATCGGAAAGTCATTGAATCATCAGCGGTAATATTTCATTCTGGCTCTCAGTTTCGCCATCAGTCCGGAATGGATCTGGCATACCCTTGATTCCGTCAGGTCCAATACCAGTCCGATTTCTTTTAATGTCAGTTCATCGGTATAGTAAAGACTGATCAGCATCTTCTCCCTTTCGCTCAGCTTGTTTATCTCTTTGGTCAGACGCTCCCGGAAGTCCTGGTTCTCCGCTCCGGATTCGATCATGTTGTCGGATATCAGGCTCGGGTCTTCCTGAACGGTATCCTGCAGGAGCTCTTCCAGATGAATCACATTTAAAAAATGCGACTCTTTGAGAATTTCCTGGAGTTCGTTTTGATGAATATTCAGATGCTGCGCCACTTCCTGGTCGGATACGAGCCGTCCGGTCGCTTGTGACAGTTCATCATAGGCGCTTTCTACTTTTTTTATTTTCAGCCGCAAATGAACGGGAGCCCAATCCAGAGAGCGCATATAGTCAATGATTTCCCCGCGGATCCGGATCTGCGAATAGGTTTCGAACGATGCGCCTTTTGACGCATCGAACCGGTCCATGGCATCGATCAGTCCTATGATACCACAGCTGATCAGATCATCGTACTCATTGAATGTTTTGGTGGATTGGAAAAGACGGTTCACAACCCGTTTGACAAGCGGCACATGCGCCATCAGCAGCGTATTCCGGACCTCCATGTCATGGGTTCGCATGAACT
>CAZJXH010000064.1:0-16138 GCA_964549475.1 uncultured Oscillospiraceae bacterium | reverse complement strand
ACCGTCAGTTCGTATAATTCCTGGACGCTTGCCGGAGCCAGCACTACATTATGGTAGTCTCCATGTCCGCCGCCCTTGACACATTGGAAATAATCCCCCTGAGCCGGCAGGATGCCGCCAAGCCCCGGTCCGCAGCGCATCATGTTCACGACTACACAGGGAAGCTCCGCTCCTGCGATATAGGAAAAGCCTTCCTGTTTCAAACTGATTCCGGGGCTTGAAGAGGATGTCATCACTCTTGCGCCTGCGCTGGCCGCTCCATAAACCATATTAATCGCGGCGACTTCGCTTTCGGCCTGTAAAAAAACGCCGTCCACTTCAACCATTCTCTTTGCGAGATAATGGGCGATCTCGGTCTGCGGAGTGATCGGATATCCGAAATAATACCGGCAGCCGGCTCGGACCGCGGCTTCTGCAATCGCTTCATTCCCTTTCATCAACACTCTCTTATTCATTCTTTGTGCCAACCCTTTCTATTCCTTGTGGTCAATCCATTTCTGCATTCATTCATAAATCATGTCCTATAAATAACACTGCGCTGTAAAAACAGTCGCGCATGCTTATTTTTCGACTTCAATCACACTATCGGGACACATCGTCGCGCAAAATGCACATCCGATGCATTTTTCCATTTCATCCACCCCCGCAGGATGAAATCCTTTTACATTAAGTCGGTCGGTCCTTAGTCTCACAATTTTTTTTGGACAGACTTCAACGCAAAGTCCACATCCCTTGCAGCGATCTTCTAAAAATTCCACCAGTGCCATGTACTCTTCCCCCTTAATTGTCGGATAAGCCTTATTCGGATAAGTCTCAAACAGATCCGCCTTTATTTAATAGATTATAAAGATTTGTTGAATTTTATTCAACAACAACTTTCTTGCTAAAATCCATGAAATTTTGTGTATATTCATAAAAAACAGGATAATTCCTGATTCTTATCATTATTCTTATCATTCTGTTTCGTGTTTGAAATAAGAATCGCCGTTCAGTAAACAGTCGGTTCCTCATAGCGGATGGTCCGGGACAATCGAAGGAACGGAATATTATCGGGTGTCCAATTTCCCCATCCAACCGGATAGTCGCTGTCCATGCCGGAAGCAAAACAAAGTGGAACGCCTGTCTCCTTTTGCACTTCAGTCAGCACTTTATTCGCATCGGTCAGATCTTCTATTCTTGAAAGGGAGAGCATATTGGTGTTATTGACAATCCCATTGGTGGCCAGTCCGGTCGCCTCTTCCAATTCATGCATCATGTGAATGATTTTTTCTTTCGAATCCGTAAAAGGCCGATTCATATTGACAACCATGTATGTGGCGTATGAAACCGTTAAAATCCGACTTTTCAGACTGGAAACCACTCTCGCTCCCAGGTCCTCTCCCCCTATGTCCAATACCGCACGGATCTTTGGCTGGTCAAATACCGAAAAGATCTCACCGGGAAGAGCGGGAACATCCACATTGGTATTGGCGAATGGAGGAAAAATGACGGAAACAGCATGGTCGGTCAGAACGTTCTTTGCATCAACCGATCGGAAAAAGGGGTTGATCATATCCAGATCCGCAAGGGCAATCTGATTGAACCCGTCTAAACACCGCTTATGCAATCGATTGGACAATAGCAGGGCGAAATTGACAGCAACCTCGGATTTTCCACTCCCGTACGCCCCAATGAAGATGGATATTTTCTCATCGGATTTGAAGGTGAAATTGTTATTATTATTTTCGATTCTGCTATTTCCCAAAAGGATACCTCCGGCCTTTGTATTTTTCAATCGTTTGGATTGGCTCGAAATACCCATCAGATTGAATGGTGTGCTTTATTATATACTAAACCAAGATGGAATTCCACGAATTTGAATCATATCCAGGATCTTATTTAAATTCCTATGAAAAGATTCGGAATGAAACATGGGTGAAATGAAATATGGGGACGGTTCTTATATTTCATTTTTAATATCCTAATTTAGAATCCTATGAAAAGATTCGAAATGACTAGATTAAATTTATTTTACGGTTTTCCGCATTTTTTCGATTTATTTCTGTTGAATCATTGCCTTACAACCAAAACTATGGTACAAATATATATTAGTGTATTTCTACTTCATGGAGGTTGTTTTATGGGATTTATTTCAAAATGGTTCGATTCTTTGCATAATAAAAGCGACAAAGCGGATTTGGATTCTTCTGTCGAAATCACGCTTCCAACGGATGAGCGGACGAGTGAGTCTTTAAATGATATTCCCAGCCAGGAGACCGATTTGTCTCTGATCGCTGTTATTTCTGCGGCAGTGGCCATGATGATGTCGAACGAATCCGGAGCGGCTGCTCCTTATCCCGGTTTTCGGGTGACGAGAATTCGCAGGCTTATGTGATTTGTGAGAATATGCAGTTTATTGCAGACTGAATGCAGTTCTGTTTTTTTTATCCTACTGTCGGGAGATTATTATAGCAATGAAATATTTTATTTTATTATGTGATGGAATGGCGGATTTACCATTGGAGAAACTGGATTTCAAGACTCCATTGGAAGTTGCCGACGTACCTGCTATGGACTTTTTAGCACAAAGAGGATATACGGGGATGGTAAAAACCGTTCCCGACTCCCTGTCCCCCGGAAGTGATACCGCCAACATGTCGGTCATGGGATATGATCCCGAGCTGTATTACACCGGCAGATCTCCGATTGAAGCCATCAGCATGGGAATTGAACTATCCCCTGGAGATGTTGCTTTTCGCACGAATCTTGTCACCTTGTCCGAAGACGAGCCATATGAAGAAAAATCCATGGTGGACTATTCATCCGATGAGATTTCTACCAGGGAAGCCGCTGAAATTATCAAAAGCATCAATCAAGCTTTCGAGTCAAAGGATATCCGATTCTATCCCGGCAAGAGCTATCGTCATTGCATGGTATGGAAAAACGCACCGGTGAAAGGGGACCTTACTCCCCCGCACGATATCCTGACCCGGAAAATCAGTGCTTTCCTGCCTCAGGACCCACCCTATGGAATCATCAAAGCCATGATGGAGAAAAGCGGTTGTCTGTTTAAGGACCATCCGGTCAACCAAGCACGGGTAAAACAAGGATTGGGCCCTGCGAATTAATTCTGGTTCTGGCGTCAGTTAACCAAGCCCGCCTTGCCGAAATTGGCCGAGCAATATGGGCTAAAAGGATCGGTCAACACCGCTGTGGACTTGATTTTCGGGCTTGGCGCCTGTGCCGGGCTTGATTTGGTTGAAGTAATCGGAGCAACCGGAAATATCCATACCAATTTCGATGGCAAAGCAGCAGCGGCGATCAAGGAATTCGAGCGGGGGCAGGACTATATTTACTTGCATGTAGAGGCGCCTGACGAATGTGGTCATCGAGATGAGCTCGACAATAAGATTCAATCCATTGAATGGATTGATCAAAAAATATTAAGGCCGGTTTACGATTATTTGTCAAAGAATAAAGCCGATAATGGCGAAGATTTCAGAATTTTGGTAACCCCGGATCATCCCACACCGATTGCTCTTCGGACCCATACCAATGATCCGGTTCCTTTTATCTTATATGCAAGCGACGCTTCGCTGGTTAATCCGTCTTGTGCTTACAGCGAAAAAGAATGTCAGAAATCCGGTGTTTATATTGACAAGGGGCATACCCTTTTCCATCTTTTCATCAAGGGATAATCCATCGGAAAATCATCATGCGGTGTATCATTCTCCGATGAATTGTCGCCGTTCTCTTCTCTATAGCTGCGCGATGGTGACCCCGCTGTCCCCTTCGCCATATTCACCCAAGCGGAAGGATTGGATGCGTTTGTCCGTTTTTAACTGGCGGGTGATGGCGCTGCGCAAAGCACCGGTACCTTTTCCGTGGACGATTCGAATGGTTCGGATTCCCGTCAATACCGCATCGTCGATAAATTTATCCAGTTGTTCGCATGCTTCGTCAACCGTTAGGCCGATCAGCTTGATTTCTGTTCCCATCGTCATCTTTTTGGACAGGGTCATTCCGGACATTGCCCGCTTCCGGACGTCTTTGCCTTTGTTGTTCGGATCATCGTTCCTTTCTGGCTGGCGCAAGGATGAAAGGGGAACGGTAATCCGCTTATTGCCATGCAGCAGAACACAATTGCCCTTTCCGTCGGCAAATTCGACAAGCATCCCGGAAATACCAAGCGCAGAGGTGAAATAGGTCTCTCCAAGAAGAATTTCCATGATTTCGCCATCTTTTTTATACGAATCCAGTGTTGTCTTCCCGATTTCGTTCTCTAGCTGGGTTTTTCGCGACTTTAAAAGGCTTCTTGCCTCATCCATGCGTTTTCTTGTTTCCATCGCATCTTCTTCTTTGATCCGTTTTTTTATCTCGTCAATCAGAATCTGGGATTCCAGATAAGCTTCTTCAATATAGTCTTTCGCCTCTTCTCTTGCTCGAAGAAGAATCTCTTTTTTCTTGATCTCCAATTCTTTCCGAATCGATTTTGCCTCGTCGATTTCTTTTCTTGCTTCCTCCAGAAGTGTTTTTGCATTCTGTTCCTGTACCAGCGCGGCTTTCCTTGCCTGCTCCGTATCCGCAATCACTTTCTCGAATTCTACTTCTTCCTGGGAAAGGAATTCTCTTGCTCTTTCAATAATCCCATCCGGCAGTCCCAGCCGTTTTGAAATAGAAAAAGCGTTGCTGACGCCCGGAATCCCAATCAGCAGTCGATACGTCGGCTGTAATGTTTCGACATCGAATTCACAGCAGGCATTCTCCACCCGCGGAGTGCGGATCGCATAAATTTTCAATTCTTTATAATGAGTCGTTGCAATGGTGGTGCACTGGTGTGCCTGTAAATATTCCAAAATCGAAATCGCCAACGCTGCGCCTTCGGATGGATCCGTTCCGGATCCCAGCTCATCGACCAGAACCAGGGTCGATGGACCTGCTTCCCGGATGATCCGGACAAGATTGGACATATGGGAGGAAAAGGTGCTTAGATTTTGCTCAATGCTCTGCTCATCCCCGATATCGGCAATAATGGTATTAAAAATCGTTACCATGGAGTTTTCTTTCGCAGGGATCTGAAGTCCTGCCATCGCCATCAGGCAAAATAGCCCGCAGGTTTTCAGCGAAACGGTTTTTCCTCCTGTATTGGGTCCGGTAATCACCATTGTCTCATAATCGAATCCAATTTCGATGGTGATCGGGACAACCCGGTCTTTGTGGATCAGTGGGTGCCTGGCGCTTAGAAGCCTGACTTTGCCGTCTTTGTTGATGATTGGCGGCATCGCTTTCAATTGGATGGCATGTCTGGCTTTGGCGATGGCGAAATCCACCGTTGCGGCGATGCGGGTGTTTTCGGTCAATGTATCGGCATGGTCATATACTTCCAGGGATAATTCCGTCAGAATCCGTTCGATTTCATCCCGTTCTTCGGATAAATACTCCCGGATTCGATTGTTAGCCTCGATTACCGGATAGGGCTCGATAAAAAGCGTCGCTCCGGAGGAAGAAGTATCATGGATAATTCCGGGAATGTCTGTCCGATGATCCGAACGGACGGGAACAACATACCGGTTCCCGCGAAGGGTGATCAGCTGTTCCTGCAGGGATTTGGAACTGTTTCGCACGATTCGTTCCAAGTGTGCTTTCACTTCTGCCTGTGTATCCTTTATTTTACGGCGGATTATAAAAAGTGCCGGACTTGCATGATCGAAAAGCTCCTCTTCTCCTGCGATCGTATTGGAAATCGATTGTTCCAGCGATGGGATTGTCACAAGCTCCAGTATGGTCTGGTAAACGATGTTTTCCGCGAATTGCTCCGATGAGAGGGGAAGAAATCCATGCAGTTTTGATGCTGCCCGCAAGAATTGGCCAATATTCAGCAGTTCCTTGCACGACAACGCGGCCTGTGTCTGCACACGCGCTAAAATCGGCCGTATTTCCACGAAGCCGGATAACGGGGGAATGGATTTTTCGAGAATGATCCGAACCGCATCATCCGTTGTTTTTTGCCGAAGAACAACCTCATCATACACAATAGAGGGCTCCAGTCCGTAGCATCGTTCGCGGCCGGGTTCTGTTGCCGCTAAAGAGGCCAGTTCATGGATGATTTTGTCATATTCAAGAATTCGTTTTGTTCGTTCATCTATCACAGGTTTTCCCTTTTTTATCAGGTCATGAAGTCCTTTTTCTCAATGAGTGAACGTTGTTTAAAGGACCTCTTTTTTTTCTTTTTTCTTTGTTTTTTTGGCGATTCCGCGGCTTTCTTCTTTGATTTCCGCAGATTTGTTTTTATTGCATTGTTTGAATTTTCTAATAATGTTTTTGTCAGTGGTGCCTTTGGATCTCAGCACGGTGGAATTCTTTCTTCCGATGAGTGTCATATCTTCCGTTTCAATCACCTTCCGGATGGCTTCGCTGTCCAGATACCGCTTGCTTCTGCGATAAATAACCGGAATCACATTGTCGAAGCCGTATTTGATATAGGCAAAAAACGAAATCCCGATCGGTAGGATGAAAAGATATCCGGATTTTGAAATCATATCTCTCGGAAGGAAGAAAAGCACGCAGAAAGCCAATACAAACAGGACCGTAGCAAGCTTCCCGTACCATTTCGAGTATACGACCAGGCGGTATTTCTTGAAAAGAACGGTTCCTCCCACGATCATGAGTAATTCTTTGATAAAAATAATCACCGGCACCCAGAATGGAAGCTTGTGAACAATCGCCATCATCAGCGCCGTGACAAACTGAAAAAGCTTATCCACAAAAGGGTCAAAAAGCTTGCCGAAATCTGAAACCTGATTGAAATTCCGTGCAATATACCCATCCAGTACATCCGTCGCCCAAATAGAAATAAACAAAATAAACGCGACTATATTATAATCTTCGTTGATGCTCACACTCGCATAAATGTAATAGGCCATAAACGGAATGGCTACAAAGCGAATCGATGTAATTATATTAGGTACTGTTATTTTCATATCCGTTATTATATCAATAAAAGTATTTATACTCAATTGTAATTATTTAAATAAATACTATATTTCACCTTTTCTTTCAATTCGGCTTTTTCTCAAAACAGCAAAGAACAAAACGGCCTATTTAAAATCATTAGAACGTTCGGGGCTTTGGGGGACAGGATGTCCTGTCGAAAAAGAATTCTGATTTGTTTGATTAAATCGATAATATGAGAGCCCGGTCCAAATCTTCCTTGCGGATCGTCTTTTCCGCCTTCAGCGCCTCTTCGATATCAATATCGACAATTTCACCGTGCTTATAGGCAATGATCCGATTGATTCTGCCTTCTTTCAGGCATTCGATGGAACGGATCCCCATATAGCTCGCCATTTGACGGTCCCTGGTGGAAGGACTGCCTCCGCGCTGCAAATGGCCGAGTATCGTCGTTCTTGCTTCAATCCCGGTTTTTTGTTCGATGATCTTGGCCAGTTCCATTGAATCGCCCAGGCCTTCCGAAATCACAACGATATAGTGCTTTTTGCCACGGTTCCTTGCTTCAAGTAAAGGTTTGATGATATCACACTCGATGGTATGAGGAATTTCCGGGATGATCACAACCTCCGCGCCGCTGGACACTCCGACATTCAGAGCGATATATCCTGCGCGTCTTCCCATCACTTCAATAATGCTGCAGCGTTCATGGGAGGATGCGGTATCTCTCAATTTGTCGATTGCCTCCATGGCGGTGTTCATCGCCGTATCATATCCGATTGTATAATCGGAGCAGGCGATGTCATTATCGATTGTTCCGGGTATCCCGATGATCGGCATGCCTTTTCGGGAAAGTTCGCGAGCTCCTCTGAATGAACCGTCCCCTCCGATCACGATAATCGCATCCAGTTTGAAAACTTTTGCCATGGCAAGTCCCTGCATCACGCCCTCTTCTGTCTCAAAAGTCTTGCTTCTCGCTGTTTGCAGAAATGTTCCTCCCCGCTGCAGTTTCTCTGAAACAACACGGTTGTCCAAATCATCGATTTCACCGCGGATCAACCCATAATATCCTTTTCGGATGCCGTATATCTTAAAGCCGTAATAATTTCCTGCGCGAACCACCGCACGGATGGCTGCATTCATCCCGGGAGCATCCCCGCCGCTTGTTAAGACGCCAATATTCCGGATTCCGGATTTTCCCGTATTTTCCATTTTATCCATTAGCTCATCTTCTTCCATACATTTTCTCCACTTTCTTTTATTTCAATCAATGTCTTTTTTAAACAATCATTCCATTCCCTATAAAAAGCTGATTCCCCTATTCCAGCAATATCGCGGATCTGCCGAACCGTTTCATCAACTCGCCGATAATATCGTTGCTGAATGTGGTCCAGTATTTTGAAGAAAGCATTTCCGCCTTATTGGTCCTGTCATAAAATATCTTCACCGGAAGCTCTCCATGAAAGAACTCCAGCATGGCGAGCAATTGCTTATATTGCGGATCTTCCTCCACTCCCTTGAAATGGATTACCAGCGTTTTTTGGTTGGATGCATCCATGAGACATTCTGCTGTATCCGCTTCTCGTTGCGGTTCGCCGGTTATCGCTCCATGGATTTCCTCTTTCATTGGCAGCGGTGCTCCACAAGTCTTCTGGCTCGTTGTATTTAGGACAAAGTCCTTTTTGTTTCTATTGGCTGTGAGTATCGGGAAAAGGAGAAGGGCTTCGCTGGAGTGGTCCAATAAGGCAAAATCCTCTGCAATCAGACTCGGTGTCTCCTCCTCTCTCGCGCTGACTCTCCCTCGGATCATCAGGACGTTGCCTTCCTTCACGATATCGGAATATTGACGGAGTGTTTTCGGAAAAACAATACAGTCGAATTGTCCGATCCAGTCTTCGATCGTTAGAAAGCACATCAAATCATTGGATTTCGTGGCTTTGTTCTTTCGGTTCAGGCACATTCCTGTCATGGTGACTTTCTGCCCGTCGCATACCTTGTTTTCCTGTACGCTTTCGACATCCTCCTCGATAGCGGATGCTGCGAAGGCGGAACTGTCGCAGTTGATGCGTCCTTCAATCACTGTCATGTATTCATCGAGCGGGTGTCCCGAAACATAGAGACCCAGGACTTCTTTTTCCATTGCCAGCAACTCGGTTTTGTCATATTCCTGCAAACCATTTTGTGGGAATGTCTCTATCGTGTTCGTCGAATCCTTCCCCCCCATGTCAAACAAAGAGAGCTGCCCTTCCATTCTGGATCGTTTCGACTGAGCAAGTTGATTCATGAAAGGTTCGATCTGCTGGATGAGCTGGGATCGCGGAATGTTGAACGAATCAAAAGCGGAGGCTTTTACCAGACTTTCGATCATTTTTTTATTGATTTCATAATCCGACAAGCGCTCTAAAAATGAGAGAAAGGAGATGAATTCTCCATTTTTTTCCCGTTCTGCAATCACGTTTTTGATTGCTGCATCACCGACATTCTTCACCGCGGATAGTGCGAATCGTATTTTTCCGTCCTCTGTTTTAAAGCGGTTGCTGCTTTTGTTGATATCGGGAGGCAGAACCCCGATCCCCATTTTCTTGCATGTGTTAATATAGCGGGCGGCCTGGTCCAGACTGCCGATAAAGCTGTTGAGGATCGATGCCATGAACTCTGTGGGGTAATGGCACTTGAGCCAGCCGGTATAATAAGCGACGACGGCATATGCGGCAGCATGGGATTTATTGAATGCATATCCCGCGAAAGCCATCACTTCATCGAAAATACCGCGTGCGACATCCAGTGGAACGCCTCTTTTAATTGCGCCATCGACGGTTCTTCCTTTTTCGTCAAGTCCACCGTATAAAAACAGGGTCTTGTATTTTGCCAATTCTTCCGGTTTCTTCTTCGACATCGCACGCCGGACATTATCGGATTGCCCCATAGAAAAGCCCGCCAGGTCGCGGACAATCCGCATGACCTGTTCCTGATAGACGATGCAGCCGTAAGTCACATTCAAAATAGGCTCAAGCAAAGGATGCGAATAGCTGATTTTGCTCCGGTCATGCTTTGATGCGACATACTTCGGAATCTGTTCCATTGGACCTGGTCGGAAGAGAGAAATTCCCGCAATGACATCTTCAAGGTTTTCTGGTTTCAATTCTTTCATGAAATTGGTCATTCCCGGACTTTCGAGTTGGAAAACCGCATCGGTATTCCCCTCGCAAATCATATGAAATACTTCGCTCTCATCCATTGGGAGGGTGTCATAATCGATGATTCTGCCATAGTTCTCCAGCACCATCTCGGCTGTGTCCCTCATAACGGTAAGCGTGCGGAGTCCCAGAAAGTCAAATTTCAACAGTCCGACCAGCTCGATATTCCCTTTGGCATACTGGACGACAATGGCATCCTCGTTTCTCGACAATGGTGCGATATCGGTAAGGGGACAACTGGAAATAATCACCCCTGCCGCGTGGGTCGAAGAATGCCTCGGCATCCCTTCGAACAGGATTGCGGTATCCAGAACGTCCTTCGCTACTGGATTATTATCATATTCGTTCTTCAAATCCGGTGATGTTTCAAGAGAATGCCGTAAGGTCACACCAGGCCCTCCCGGAATCATCTTGGCCAGCTTGTCAGAGTCGGAATACGGGACATCCAGAGCACGCGCGACATCCCGGACGCAGGCCCGCGCCGCAAGCGTTCCAAAGGTGATCACTTGTGCGACCCGGTCCGAGCCGTATTTCTGCGTAACATAATCAATGACCTCAGGGCGTCTTTCATAACAGAAATCAATATCAAAATCCGGCATGCTCACACGTTCACTGTTTAGAAACCGTTCGAAAAGCAGATCATATCGCAGCGGGTCGATGTTGGTGATCCCGAGACAGTATGCGGCCAGGGATCCTGCGCCGGACCCGCGTCCCGGTCCTACCATGATTTTGCTTTTTTTTGCAAAATCGATAAAATCCCAGACAATCAGATAATAATCCGTAAATCCCATGCTATTGATGACATCCAATTCAAAATGAAGACGGTCCTCGTATTCTTTTTGTGATGCGGACATTGAAATGGATAGCCGTTTGGCAAGTCCATTGAACGATAATTCTTTCAGATATTCTTTGTTGGAGGAATACATATCCGGAATACTGAATTCCGGCAGGTGTATTTTGTTGAATTCCAGTTCTACATTGCACATCTGTGCGATTTTCTGTGTATTTTCGATCGCTGACGGAATGTTGTGAAATCCGGCAAGCATCTCTTCCGGAGATTTGACATAAAACTCTTCGGACATCATTCTCATCCGACCCGGATCACTCATACGCTTGCCGGTCTGCATGCATAACAGGATTTCATGCGCTTTCGCGTCGGACGCCTTTAAATAATGGCAGTCATTCGTTGCCACAAGAGGAATTCCTGTCTGGTTGGAAAGATTCACCAACGCGGTATTGACAATACTCTGTTCCGGGATTCCATTCTGTTGAATTTCCAGAAAAAAGTTTCCCCGTCCAAAAATCCGGTCATAAAAAAGTGCGGTTTCCCTGGCCCTTTCTGTTTCACGAGCCAGGACCGCCTGCGGTATTTCGCCGCCCAGACAGGCGCTCAGGCAAATCAAGCCCTCTGCATATTTCTCTAATATAGCGTGATCGACCCGCGGTTTATAGTAAAACCCATCCACATAGCCGATGGAAACCAGTTTCATCAGATTTTTAAACCCGGTATTATCCCTGGCCAGCAGGATAAGGTGGAACTGGTCCTTGTCCACCGAGGCTTCTTTATCCGTGCATCTCCGCTGGGCGACATAGACTTCGCAGCCGAGAATGGGCTTGATATTTTCTTTTCTGCAGGCGTTGTAAAAATCAATCACCCCGAACATGGAGCCGTGATCCGTAATCGCACAAGCATCCATCCCCATTTCTTTAATGGATTTTGGCAGGTCCTTGATACGAATCGCTCCATCCAAAAGACTATATTCACTATGTAAATGCAAGTGGACAAAACTCATTCTCGATCCTTCCCGACCTTTGAACAGCCTGGTTAGCCTGTGCTTCAATCAATCCCGTGAACGGACCGCTTTATAAAAAGCTCCGAATATACGCCTCAATCCGTGTCGCGACATCATGCAATTTTTGACTGCATTTTTCTGCTGTTTTCCCATATATGCCAAAGTTAATCTTGATCTCCGGATCGGTTCCAGTCCACCTCACACAGAACCAGTCCTGTCCTCCCAGCTCAAACAGGAGAACATCGGATTTTTCCATCAGGAGGGGAGTTGTCAATCCTGTTGTAAAGTCTGTCTTCTGTGAAAGAGCGTAATCCGAAACCGAATGGATGTTGATGCCATTGAGGACCGGCTGCTTGTTCTCTCTCATGATTGTCATGGCGTTCTTTATTTTTTCAATGCCTTCTTTCCCCTCCGACATGATGGAAAAGGATTTTTCTGCGGCATAGGAATATTTCTTGTATATTTCCTGCAGGAGGTCGGACAATGTCTGCGATTTTGATCTTGCGACCGCCGCCATTTCGGCAATCAGCATCACCGCGACAACCGCATCCTTGTCCCTGACATTGATTCCTGCAAGATATCCGAAGCTTTCTTCGAATCCGAATTGGAAATGCATCGTTCCATCCTCATCGTATTTCTTGATCACCTCGGCAATGAATTTGAATCCGGTGAACACTTCAAACAATTTGACCTTATAGTGTTTTGAAATGAGTCGGGAGATCCTGGTCGATACAATCGTAGTGACCGCAAAGGACCCATGGGGAAGCATGCCTGATTCTTTCTTCGACTTTAAAACATATTCCAATAATAGGATCCCGATCTGATTCCCCGACAGGACATTGTATTCCCCGTTTTTTTCTCTTACTACCAACGCAGTGCGGTCTCCATCGGGATCGGTCGCGACAACCAGGTCCGCATCCTGTTTTTCCGCAAGGCTGATCGCCATCTGCAGGGTCGACCGGTCCTCGGGATTCGGTGATTTGACGGTTGAAAAATCCGGATCCGGAAGCTCCTGCTCGGGAACCACCATGACATTGGTGAAACCGATCTCCTTGAGGATTCGTCGAACCGGCTTGTTTCCGGCCCCATGAACAGGCGTGTACACAATTTTCATATCCTTGTTTGCCAGAACCGCCGCCGGGTTGATGCAAAGGCTCTTAAGCATGGTATTATAGGCGTCATCGATTTCTTTTCCGAAATAGACAAAAAGACCTTTTGCGATCGCTTCTTCTTTCGTGATCCAATGAATCGACCGGATATCTTCAATGGATGTCATGGAGTCCAGAACCACTTCAGCCGCTTCTGGAGGCATTTGTCCTCCGTCTTCTCCGTAAGCCTTGTACCCATTGTATTTCGCCGGATTGTGGCTTGCAGTAATCATCACCCCTGCCGCAGCCTTGAAATGCCGTACGGTGTAGGAAAGCATGGGAGTGGGCCTCAACTCATCGGATAAATAGGCCTTGATTCCGTGCGTTGCGAAAATCAATGCGGTGATGGTCGCGAATTCTTTTGAGAAATGCCGGGAATCATAAGAAATGGCGACCCCCCTCTGCTTATTCTCTATTCCTGTTCCGTCAAGGTATCGAGCGAATCCTTCCGTTGCCAGCGCGATGGTATAAATGTTCATCCGATTGGTTCCCGCTCCGATAATTCCGCGCAGGCCGCCTGTTCCAAACTCTAAATAACGGTAAAACCTTTCTGTGATTTCTTTCTCGTCGTCGCGGATTGCCTGGAGTTCCGCTCTTGTCTCACTGGAAAAATAAGGATCGGTCGACCAGAATTCATATAATTCTTTCGTTGTTTTCATGTTGTTGCTCCTTGTAAAATCAAGTAATAAACAGAATTATTTTGTTAATTCCATGGAATTATGATACCATTTTACGAAATTTATATCAATCAATAATTTAGCTGTTTCCTTTGAGTACGATCAGAATGTCCCGCAGACGCGCCGCCTCTTCGAAATCCAGACGTTTTGCCGCTTCCTTCATTTCTTTTTCTATTTTAACGGCCAGTTTCCTGCGTTCCGGAACGGTCAGGCGGTCCGCCTTGTTCTCAATCAGCTTGTCGGCATCCTCAATGCCAATCCCTTCTGTCTTGGCAATCTCCTCCAATGTGTCGAGGATTTCGCGAATTTCCTTATGGATGGAAACCGGGATGATATGGTTCTCTTCATTGTATTTCACTTGAATCTTGCGACGGCGGTTCGTTTCGGAAATCGCCTGAAACATGGAATCGGTAATCCGGTCCGCATACATGACGACTTTGCCATTCACATTCCGCGCGGCGCGGCCAATAATCTGGATCAAGGAAGTGTTGGAGCGCAGGAATCCTTCCTTGTCCGCATCCAGAATCGCAATCAGCGATACTTCCGGCAGGTCGAGACCTTCTCTCAGCAGGTTGATTCCAACCAGGATGTCAAATTTTCCTTTTCGCAGATCTCTGAGAATTTTCATTCGCTCCACGGTAACAATATCGGAGTGCAGGTATTTGACAAGCAATCCTTCCTCTTTAAAAAATCCGGATAAATCCTCCGCCATTTTCTTGGTCAAAGTCAGAATCAACGACCGTTCTCCGCGGGCAGTGGTTTCTCTGATCTCATGCAGCAGGTCCTCGATTTGTCCTTCAACAGGGCGGATCGAGATTTCGGGATCGACAAGTCCTGTCGGGCGGATGATCTGTTCTACAGTCTGCAATGTATGTGCCGCCTCGTATTTTGATGGTGTAGCACTGACAAACACAGTCTGTCCCATCCTCTGCTCGAATTCCGGAAAGGTCAGCGGCCTGTTGTCATAGGAAGATGGCAATCGAAAGCCGAAATCGACAAGAGCGTTTTTTCTTGAGTGGTCGCCGTTGAACATCGCCCCGATCTGAGGCACGGTCACATGGGATTCATCAATAATCAGCAGATAATCCTCGGGGAAAAAATCGATCAGGGTAAAAGGCGCGGTTCCGGGTTCCCTGCCCGAGATGTGCCGCGAATAATTCTCGATGCCTTTGCAAAAGCCGGTTTCTTTGAGCATTTCCAAATCATACAAAGTACGCTGCTCCAGACGATAGGCTTCCACCAGTTTCCCTTGTTCCCGCAATTGTACAAGACGCTCATCCAGCTCCGCTTCAATGCTTGAGATGGCATTCAGCATTTTTTCTGGTGTGGTGACATAATGGGAAGCAGGAAAAATTGAAATGTAGCTCCGGGAACCACGGATTTTACCTGTCATCTTGTCGATTTCGAAAATCTTCTCGATCTCTTCCCCGAAAAACGAGATGCGGATTATTGTATCATCCATTTCCGCCGGAATAATATCCAGGCTGTCCCCACGCACACGAAAGGTTCCTCTTTTCAATTCAAAGTCATTCCGATTGTATTGCTGGTGGATCAGCTCCTGGATCACCTGGTCGCGGTCCGCCTGCATGCCTGGGCGCAGCGACAGCATGAGTTCTTTATAATCAGCCGGATCTCCCAGTCCATAGATGCAGGAAACACTGGAAACCACAATCACATCCCGACGCTCCAGCAGGGATGCGGTGGCGGAATGCCTCAGCCGGTCGATCTCCTCGTTGATCGAGGAATCCTTCTCGATATAAGTATCGGTATGCGGAATATAGGCTTCCGGCTGATAATAATCATAATAACTGACAAAATATTCTACTGCATTGTCCGGAAAAAAAGACTTGAACTCCGCGCAAAGCTGCGCGGCCAGGGTCTTGTTGTGAGCGATCACCAGAGTGGGACGATTGAGCTTTTCGATCACGTTCGCCATCGTGTAGGTTTTCCCGGATCCGGTGACACCCAGCAAGGTCTGATAAGGATATCCCTGCTCAATACCATGAAGCAGCTGGTCAATCGCCTGCGGCTGGTCGCCGCACGGGGTCATATCGGTCTTAAGAATAAAATCACTCATAATCGCCTCTCTTTGAATCGACATATGGTTTTCCGGCCGTTTTCCCAAACGTTCCGTCCGTCTGTTTCTCTGTTGTTTTTAAGCTTATCCCATCATTTGGATGCTTATTTTTCATCATTCTTTCATCATTTTTTATTATGATTTCATCATTCCTTGATTTATTCTTCATTCATTTTTTATTATTCTTTTGTTCAGTCTTTATCATCCTTTATACATTTCATATATTATAATCCAATTGCAGAAATAATTGATCCTTGTCAAATTATTATATCATAAAACGTGTGATTTCACTATTGTTATCGAACATATTTTCGTATTG
>CAZJXH010000063.1:0-16146 GCA_964549475.1 uncultured Oscillospiraceae bacterium | reverse complement strand
GGAATTTCATCACCGCCCATCCGGTGATCCACCTCGGGGTGGATCCTTCCTTCATTCCCTATGAGTTTATCGATACAGATGGCGTCTATAAGGGAATCGCGCCCGATTATATCGCACTGATCAGCCAGCGGATCGGGATCCAGTTCATCGTCGAAAAGTCCCTGACCTGGGCACAGGCTTACGAGAAAGCCGTGCGCAAAGAGCTTGACGTACTGCCTTGTATTGCAAAGACCAGGGAGCGGGAGCCTTACTTTCTGTTTTCCGCATCCTATTACTCTTTTCTGCGAGTCGTTTTCATTAATACAAACAATAAGGATATCGCCTCCTTTAATGATTTGATGAACAAGAAAGTGGCGGTTCAGACAAACAGCTCGCATTACGGGTTCCTCCAGGAATACCCGTCCATCCAGATGAGTCTTTACTCGGATGTCGTAAAAGCGCTTCAAGCGGTTTCATCCGGAACGGAAACCGCATTCGTCGGAAATCTGGCGACATCGAATTATCTGATCAAAGACAACGGAATCACTAATTTAAAGTACATCGAAATCGCATCCGAAGAGAAACAGCTTCTGTATTTCGCAGTCCGAAACGACTGGCCGGAGCTTGTCAGCATTCTTAACAAAGGACTGGCAAGCATCACCCAGGAAGAAAAACTGACCATCAACAACCGCTGGGTCGGTGTCGAGAAAAGTTTCGACTATACCTTGCTGTTCCAGATCATCGGGATCGCCGGGCTGGTCATTGTGCTCATTGTTGTCGTTTCCTCTTTTTGGATTGTCAGATTGAGGAAAGAGATTGCAAAGCGGAAAATTATCCAGGAAGAACTCCGTATTGCAAAGGACGAAGCAGAGCATGCCAATCAGATCAAATCGACTTTCCTGGCAAGAATGTCACATGAGATTCGGACCCCGCTGAATGCGATTACCGGAATTGCCTATCTTATTAAAAAAACAGATGTGACCGTGACACAGCAGCAATATCTGGACAAGATCACCCAGGCGGCGCGGAGTATGCTGAATATTATCAACGACATCCTGGATTTCTCCAGGATCGAAGCCGGAAAAATCGATCTGGAAAGAGTTTCATTTAATATTGACAAAGTGATCGACCATGTGATCAATATTGTCTTTTTAAAAATCGAAGAAAAGGGAATCGAGTTTTCGATGAACAAGGATCCGGATATTCCGACTTTTTTCTGGGGAGATCCGACGAGAATCGAACAGATATTGGTCAACATTGTGAGCAACGCCATCAAATTCACCGACAAGGGATCGGTTGCTTTTTCCATCCAATTGGAGGCGAAAGACAATAATGCCCATGTCATTCAATTCCGTATAAAAGATACCGGCATCGGCATGTCCAAAGAGCAGATCCTGCATCTTTTCCAGCCGTTCAGCCAGGCGGACGCAAGTATCAGCAGGCGGTTCGGGGGAACCGGACTGGGTCTTTCCATTGTAAACAGCCTTGTCAACATGATGAATGGCAAGATTCAAGTATACAGCACCGAAGGCGAGGGATCTACTTTTATCGTTCAATTGACGCTGGAAGCCGATTTGCGGGATGAACACGAAGAAAACAAGAAATCCATCGGGGAATACTTCAAAAATATCCGGATCCTTGTCATCGAAAAAAACATCACAAACTTGAATCTTGTAAAAGAATATCTGCATTCCTTCGGGTTGAATGCGGAATTTTCGTCCTCGGAAGAAGGAGCGTTCGAGATGATCCGGAACGCCTCCAGGGAAAATCACAAGCCATACGGGCTTCTTCTCCTTGATTCCGAGACGCCGCAGGGCGGAGGAATTGAGTTTTATGCAAAAGTCAAAAGCCAGTTGTCATACAAAGAGACTCCCAAATGCATTTTAATGATTCCTCTGACAAAAGGAGAACTTTTTGATCAGCTGGAAGCGTCCGGAATCGATTTTGGAATCACAAAACCAATCCTCCCTTCTATTCTATACAATGGAATCGTGGAGGTGTTCAAAATCAATCTGATGGGTCTGCACCGCCCTTCTCCCCCGGATGTGAAAAAAGAATCCGCCCTCGTTCAATATCCATACCACGTTCTGGTCGTCGAAGACAATAAGACAAATCAGTTCATTGCGCAATCCATTCTGGAACAGTCTGGATTCAAGGTTTCTCTGGCGGATAACGGGCAGGAGGGAGTTGATTTTTTTCTTAATAATCAAAATAATATCGATCTTATTCTGATGGATCTTCATATGCCGGTCATGAACGGGTTGGAAGCGACCGTCCTTATCCGCAAAACAGATGGCGATATCCCGATCATTGCCATGACCGCGGATGCCATATCCGGTGTCGAACAGCGCTGCAAGGAAGCCGGGATCGATTATTATATCAGCAAACCGTTTGAGCCGGAACAATTTGTCGAGACAATCGTTAAAGTCATCAACCCCGAAAAGCGTAAAAGGCTTGAAGAGACCATGCCGGTGCCGGCTGTGGATGATATCGGGAATATTCTGGACGAAGAGGACGGCCTCCGGCGGATCGGAGGAGACGCCGCACTTTATCAGGTAGTCCTTCATCAATATTATCAGGAAAACAAGGATGTTCCAGCTGTCATGGCCGGAAAAATCAACGAACAGCAATATGAAGATGCCATTAAAATCGCCCATAAAATCAAAAGCAGTTCGGGCAGCATCGGAGCGAAAAGCCTGCAGGAAGCTGCAAGCGGACTTCAACAGGCCCTTATCAGCAAGGAGGAGCCGCAGATCCTCCGGTTCCATCAGGAATTCCAGCTGCGGCTGGAAAAGCTCCTTCACGAAATCGAACTCAGACAGCCCCCGAAAAATGACCAGCTATAAACATTCCTTGTATCCGACAACCTGGTTTCTCCCTCGCAGCTTCCCGATATAGAGCGCGTCATCCGCTTTGGAGATGGTGTTGTCAATCGTACCACCATCCTCATATTCCGCCACGCCGAACGTCATGGTTGCTTTGAGCTCAATGGAATTTCCACATGGAATCGCCATTTCTTCGATTTCTTTCCGGATGCTTTCTGCCACCTCGATCGCCTCGTCGTATGTCCGGTTGAACAGCATGATCAGAAACTCCTCCCCGCCCCAGCGGCATACCACATCATCGCTTCCGATCTTTTTTTGCATCCGCGCGGCAATCTCGGTCAGAACCCTGTCACCGGCTGCATGCCCGTGCATGTCGTTGAATTGTTTAAACCGGTCGATATCGCTCATAATAAACTGTAGCAGGGGTTTGGTTTTGTTTCCTAAATTGATATAAGCATTCACCATCTCCATCATCCCTCTTCGGTTGACCGTCGATGTCAAAAAATCATATTTTGCGGCATTCTCAAGGAGGGTCTGATAGGATTTCAAATTATTGAGGGAGTCTACAAGCAGTAGTTCTGATTTTTTTCTTCGCTCCACTTCAAAGAGGGAGAAAAGCAGGAGCAGGCAGATTGCAAACAGAGGCAGTGTGAATAAGGCCGCCTTGCCTACAAGGATCCAGACCGGAATACGAAAAAACATTTTCCAGGGTGCATTGTTGAAATTGACAGAGTAGATGTAATAATTCCCCGACTTTTGAAGCAGCCCGGATTTAGTTTTTTTCATTTCGTCGATCTCGCTCTGGGAACTGTTGATCAATGTGCCGAACGAAATGGTGTCTTTGTCGAATGCAACGGCAAGACTGGTCGCAATGATGGAATCGGTATCATCAATGATGCAGATTTCATACTCGGATTGAATCATCTCACTGAGCTGCTCATTGGTTATATCAAGAGAAACCGATCCCGTAAAAGTATCTTTATCATAAATAGGGCTTGTTAAAGTGACCATAAGGCCTTTCCCCGCATGGTCAAGGTACACCGGTGTCCACAGAGATTCGCGCAGGGGGTCGTTTTCGGGACTTACTCCGGAATAGAATTTTTCGTTCTGCAAGGCTTCGGTGAATTTGAATTCTTTGGATGAAATCCACGGATAAATATTGATAAAATTATTCTTGCTGGTGTAATAAAGCCAGGCGACATTCGGAAGCTTGCTGTAAATGCTGCTGAATTGCTGATTGAACTGGAATGCAAGATTGATCTCCTTCCACTCCGCTCCGCCGGTCGGAATCGTTCCCGATCCGGTCAGGTTTCCTACATTTTTCTGATATTTTGTCCCATCAATCTCATCCAGATTATAGGATCCCGATATAGGATCATACTTAAGAAAAGAATAAAGCTCGGAAGCTTTGATTTCTCCGTTCAGAAAAATATTATCTCCGTAAATTGTCATTAAATCAATAAATCCCTTGCTCAGGTCAATATACCGGTTTATCTGGGCTTCCTTGGATTTTGCTGAATTTTCGATATCACCAGTCAACGATTTGAATTGGTTATAGAAAGTGATGATTACAACAAGGACGACAAGGGCGACCATCAGGATCTTTTTCACCTTTTTCATCTTTATACCCATTCCTTTCGCTTCACTCAGGCTCACTACATACCTTCCAGGAACAAATAAGTGCGGTATTGACCACGAAGATTTATCTTTGTATAAACAACTCCCAGTTTATTCCGGGTTGGAAAGTCCCTGCCTGTGCTCCAACTATATTACCCGGGTTTGTTCCTCCCCTCATTCTAGCAACAAACCACCCTGTTTACAATATTATTTTAGCAGGCAGCCACTATGTTCGTTGCAAAGAAAAAGACCGCCTTATTCCCTGGCAGTCTTTTCTTTTTATGGAAGATCCATAGGTTGATTTATATTACTACTATCGAATTTATTCCTGTATCCCTGTGGACTGCTTATTTAATTGTTTACCACTTGAAAGAATGTGCCGCATGGATTACCGTGTCATACGCCTCCAGTTCAATATTGGATGGAAGAGGGCTTCCGGTGCAAAGGATGAAGGGGTTGCCCTCTCCGGACTGTCTTATTTGTTTTTCCACTTGCTGTTTTATTTCTGCAGGGTCATTCCGCATCAGGAGCAATTCGGAATCCAGATTTCCAAAAAGGCAGCGGTTCGGGCCAAAGGCTTTTCGGAGTTTTCCCACATTGAGGTCTATGCCTTTGCGGGGCTGTTCAAAAGCAAATGCATCCATTTTTATCGCCGCTTCCTGTTTCAACAATGGCAGGATATCTCCCTCATTCCACAAAACCACTTTCAATCCTGCATGATGAGCGGCTTCCACGATGGAAACCTGGCAAGGCAATGCGAATTCTTCAAACATCTCCGGCGAGATGATGTCGCAGGAAGCCCAGCCGTCCGCGATAAAGACCGCTTCCGCGCCAGCCGCTTTCAGCTCATTCATTCTTGTCTGATGGTCTGCACCCAGCATGGCGCATACATATTTAAATAATTCCGGATTCTCCAGCATCATGAACATCGCTTCTTCAAATCCCAATGCATAGCAGCTATATATATATGCAGGAGAATAATGTGGAAGGATCAGCACGCTGTCGCCCACTTGGCGGATCAGCTTTTTCAATCCGTCCAGATAGGCTTCGCCCCATCCCTTGAATGTCGGAATCAGCCTGTCCGTCCTGAATTTCGGGACCAGCCTGTCCGCATCTGCGGTATCTTCCACTTTTCCCACCGGTCCGCAGCCCTTGGCCCCTGTTTCAAGTTCGGTCATCGTAAGGCTGTCCTTTGTCAGCCCATAAATCATGCCGGTATTATTGTTTCTCATAATCCAGCGTTGGGTGTCCTCTTCCAGCAAAGTCGGCTCCAGCGGGCCTTCTATCGCGCCTGTATAAAAAATCACGTCTGCATCGTGACGATTTAATAAAGAAGTGTGCGCGTTGTGCCAGGTGTCGCTCCCGCCTGCTGCAAGCTTCCATGGATCAATCCCGGAAGCCTTCCATGTGTAATCGAATTCCCAATTGAAAAGTGCGACGGGCACTCTCCCGGTTGCTTGTCCCGACAAGGCTTGAAGCGCCAGTGTTTTGCCGTTATCCATTTTTGATCCCCTCCGTTATCACAAATAATCACCAGTCCATATTGGAAGCATATCCTTCCGACATCTTTCTCAAATCCTCATAAAGTTTTTCTGGATTGCAATTGCCGGAAAGCACATCCGCCTCTTCAATAGTAATAGATGGAATCGCAATGACATCCGGCAAGAGCGAATGGATAATATGATTGTAATCGGCAATCGTCTGCTCATACGATTGGAAGGCGGAACTAAGATAAATGATTCCTCTGCCCTTGAATGGCTTCCTGAATTTTGGCAAATCATCCTTCGAGTACTCATAAGAAAGGTCCACGCCTGAAATAACGGGCGTATGTTCCAGATAATAGCCGGCACAGGGATTCGGTCCGCAATTATGCAGTAATCCCGGCCCATATTTTTTAAATATCCTGCTATTGACCGGAATGCTGAATTCCTGGAACAGATCCGGGTGGATCATCGCCGATACATCATCGCTCACATGCCCTTTTTTTCCTTCCGGAAACCAGTATTCGCAAAAATCGGTACAGGTGATGTTATGGATTCCCCCTGCAGCCTCAATACAGGCATCCGTGACCAATAGGATATTATCCATTACAAAATGAAGAAGATACTTGATGTCATCAGGGTGATCATACATTCCAATCAGAACATTCTCACTCCCGATAATGTCCATCGCCACTGCCATCGGGCCATTCATATCCAGACAAGACAGTGGAATCCGATGCTCCGTCTGTTGTGCAAAGTATCTCATTCTCTCCAGAAATTGCGGTAAAATGCCATCCTTTTCGGGATTGACCGATTTCAAGCTATATATGTCTTCAATGTTTTTCAACAGGCAGTCCCGCACCCCCGGCGTCTGACGGGGCGTTTCTCCGTAATAAATTTCCATCCCGAGGGCATTTTCTATCCCCACGCATCCCATGTTCACAAAAATCCCGGGGATATAGTCATCCGGTACCAGCTCCAGCGTTTTTTTAATAGAAGCCAGTCTCATCTGAAGTTGTTTCTCTTTGGAAAATATCTCGTCATGCATTGTATAGCGGTTCGGATTCGAGACTATATTCAGCATGACAGGAATATGATCCGCTTTTTTATATTCCCAGATATTCCTTACAATCTGTTTCCTTTTCTCGATTTCTTTTACAGGTATTTCAAAATCCAGCATATCGCCGCCTCCATATAATGAAAATAAGAGCTCTTCTGCCTTAATTGACTGTATTGTCTTGATTTACTCGATTGGCTTGATTTACTTGATTTACTTGATTGCTCCTGCCGTGATTCCTTTAATGATAAATTTCTGAAATACAAGATAGATCATTACAGTAGGAACAGCATTTACCAGCAAGCCTGCCAGCAACAGCGGCAGATTGGAGAAATATTTACCGACTATCGTAGCCACTGCAACCGTCAGCGTCGTTGTTGTTTCGGATTGGAGAAGAATCATCGGCATAAGCAGATCGTTCCAGTTCCACATGAAATAAATGATTACCATTGTCACAATAATGGGTCTGCCCATGGGCAGCACGATGGAGATAAACACTCTGAAAAGATTGCCGCCATCAATTTTGACTGATTCGATACAGTCATTCGGTATGGACTTCAACGTTCCCGTAAGCATATATATGCCATATGGCAAATCAATGACAGACCAGAATATGATGATGGACCAGTAATTATTAATCAGTCCCATCTGTGAAAATTGGACATATAAAGGGATCATCAGGACGACAACCGGCACCATCATAAAAGCTGTTATAAACGTAAAAATGATTTCTTTGCCTTTGAAATGAAGTTTCGCAAGGGCAAAACTCGCAAGGGATCCGAAAAATCCGGTTATGATGATTGAAACGATCGTTGTGAAAAACGAATTGAAAATCGACTTCAAAACGCCATACTGTTTAAACAGCAGCACATAATTCTGGATAATGGTCTTTTCCGGAAAGCCAAAAGGATCTTTCATATAATCAATCTTCGTCTTCAACGAATTCAGCACCATGAAAAACAAAGGATAAAGAGTGGAAAGCGCCATCAGGATCATTATTACCAATACTATAATTGTGGAGATTTTTAGTTTTTTCTTCCTCATCGCTCTATTCACTCCAATCATCCGCTTTGTTTACGATTTTTCTCTGAACAATGGATATCACCAGCAGGATGACGAATAAAATGATCGCCAGGGCGCATGCATATCCCATTTCATTGGACCGGAAGGCTTTCATGTATATCCAATAATTGATAGGCGTCGTGTCATACCCGGGTCCGCCCCTTGTAATTGTATAAATGTAATCAAAAAGCGAGGTAAATGCAAAAATCGTATTTAAAATCACAAGGAATTCCGTTGTCCGGATCAGCATCGGCAGCACGATATAGATGAATCGTTGCCACCAGTTCGCCCCGTCTATTTTGGAAGCTTCGAATACAGAAGGCGATATCGATGACATTCCTGCCAGATAAACCAGCATTCCATAGCCGAACTGCGTCCATGCAACCGCTATGACGATCACAATCATCGCGCTTCCTCTGGAAGCCAGCCAGTCGTTTGCAAGAGACCCAAGGCCCATCCATTTAAGAATAATATTGATAGGACCATCATAAGCGAAAAGGCTTCTGAAAAGATAGCCGACTACAACGGCTGAAAGTACGTACGGTAAAAAGTAAGTCGATCTGAAAAAGTTCCAGCCAGGCACTTCTTCATAAATCAGCACCGCTGTGACCAGTGATAGCAGGACAATGATGGGTACGGCGATCAAATAGAATATATTATTTGTAAATATGAACCAAAAATCGGGATTGGTAAAAATATTCACATAGTTTTCAATGCCAATAAATCTGGAATTCAATCCATCCCAAAGGGTAAAGCTTTGTTGAAAAACCCGGAAAATCGGAATAGCCATAAATACAATAAGCGCGATGATAACCGGGGCAATGGCAAAATAGGAAAATGTGGATTCATCGTTTAATATTTTTGACAGGACGGATGCTCTTTTTTTTTTATGATATTTTCCTTTTTATTCATTTTGACTCCTTAAGGAATTATCCGGCTGGCAAATGCCAGCCGGATAACTTCCAGATATTTATTTTTTCGTAATGGCCGCATACTTGCTGTCAAACTTCCCCAAGCCTTCCTCAAGCGTCATTTTACCGCCGAACATCGCGCCGCTCATGTTGTACATTTCCTGGCACAAATCTCCTTGAAGGATGGAATCCCAGGAAATGGCAGGTTTTTGAGTGGTGGTTTTGATGTAATTATACATCCAGGCCATGATTGGATTCGTCTTGAAGTCCGGAACTTTAGCGTTCACATTGTTGGAAAGGTCGAATTGGGTCTCATCAACAAAACGATCCATGACATCTTTTGAAGTCATATACTTGATATATTTTATGGATTCCTCAGGAACTTTGGAAAAATTCGTCACACTGAAACAATATCCTGCATATCCGCCATAAAAAGTATTGGCATATGGAGCATCCGCGCTTATATGAGGGATCGGAAACCATCCCGCATCTTCTCCCAGACCGGTATAGACATCCTTTGCTATATTGGACCAGCCAACCTCCATTGCGCCTTCTCCGGCAAGGAATTTCGCCTGTCCGTCCGCTTGTGCAAGGGATACCACATCCTTGTTGGTATAGCCCAGGTCAAACAGCTTTTTCCATGTGGTGAAAGCCTGTTTATATTCTTTATTGTCTGCAAATTTCTGCTGGCCGTTTCTGACAGCCAGGATTCCATCATAACCGGATAGATCCCACCATAGCTGTCCAATCACCCAGGCGGTGTTCCAGCCTTCTTTATCGCCTGTGATAAAAGGAGTGACCCCGCCTTTTTTAAGGGAATCGCACAAGGCAAGGAATTCATCCCAGGTCTTGGGCGCGCTGTTGACATCCACTCCCGCTTTTTGAAATAATGCTTTATTGGTATAGAATACAAAAACGCCGCCGTTCATGCCGATCGGCACCGCCATGATGTCGCCGTCCGCTTTTAAGTCCTTCCTTACCATTGACCATCCGGTAAGTTGAGCCATTTCTTCCTTTGTATAATATTTGTCCAGTGGCAGCATATATTGCTGATAATCTAGCAGAGGGCCGCCAACCCAGTTCATCACGACATCGGGCCCATTGTTTGCGACACAAGCCGCTTTAAGCATATTGAAATAATTATCCATTGGCGGTGATGAAACTTCAACTGTCAAGCCCGGGTTTGCTTTTTCGAATTCTCTCGCGGTTTTGTTGACAAAAAGATCATCCTTGGACAGATTCTTGTCGCTCTCATTTTGGGTGTTGTAGTATAAATTCCAAAAAACAATTTTTTTCTCCACTGCGGATGAAGCTGCCGATTGAGAATTACCACTTGTAGTTGTCGGCTCATTTTTAATGCCGCACGCTGTCAGACTGGTGACAAAAACGCACAGCATTACCAAGGTGCCTGACAAAACGAAACTGGTTCTTTTCATAGTGTACCTCCTTCAAAATAATTAGATTTAGGAAAGAATAATATCCTGATATCATCATATCCAGAAAAGCATGCTAAATGAATATCTTTAATGGATGTCCTATTAGCTTTTGAAGGCCGATTTTTTGGATATTTCACTTCATTCTATTTCATTATGAATTTTATGAATAAATTGACATTATTTGATATTCTGTTTGCTTTTTTTGATGTTTTTTTCTTTAAATTACATTTTTTGCTTTATAAGCAGTTCTTTCCGCGTCATTCATGCTTGTTGAAATTTTCCTGCTTTTTTCAACATTGATCCGGAATTGCTGCGGAGAGATCCCGACGGTCCTCCTGAAAATCCTGCTGAATGAACTTACTTCCGCATAGCCTAAAACCTGTGCTATTTTCCAGATTCTTTCGCCGCTTCTTATCATGTTTTTTGCTGTATTCATTTTGCTGTTTATAATATAATCCGAAAAATTTTCTCCTGTTTCTTTTTTAAAAAACCGGCTCAGATGTCCCGGGCTTAAATTCACATGATCCGCCACATTGTTAAGGGTTATTTCACTGGCTGCATTTTGATTGATATATTCCTTCACTAAATTGATTGTATTTCGATTTTTATATAATGAATGATTATTTATTATGGCCAGAATGTCTTTTATCGCTTTTTCAAGATCGTTCAGAATGTCTCCAAGGCACTCGAAATGAATGACCTCGGAGGGATCGAACCGGATTCCCGGAATATCCGTTTTCAGATTTTTCTCGTTGTTGATAATCATGGACAGGTTATAGAAAATATTGACGGAGATGTTTTTTATTTGCCAATAATCATCGCAGGATTTGTGATCCATGTTTTTTCGGATACCCTTTAGCAAGTTCAATGCCTCGTCGAAATCCAGGTTTTTAAACGCGCAGTTCAGCTCTTCTTCCGCTTTTTTAAATAGTTGAACCAATTCCCGGCTATCGCCTGTTTTTTCATAATACAGGTTCACACTCGAAGGGCCGGTAAAAAATTTCCGCTCCAGCGCTTTTTGGGCCATGGGATATCCTTCGCTTATCTGGGAAAAAGAATCAAAACCAGAACTCGCCCCCGCGGAAATATCAACATTGAGAAGCTGTTTCACTGCATTTGCGGTATCCCGGGATATCAGTCTCAATTTTTCGATGATATACTTTTTGTCAGCTGATTTTTCGAAACTGACAATGGTTATGATTTCATGTTCATTTCTTCTGAACACATATGAATTTTCGTGTTGTTTCGATATCTCCTGAACGATATTTGTTATGCCGGCTGTCAATAGCTCATAATTTTTCGGCTCCATTTCCTGCTTCAAGTGCCGGTATCCATCCACCGCGAAAAGAATCAGATGGAGATTGCCGGTAGAGATATTCAGTTGCATTTCTGCGATTTTTGCAGCAATTTTTACTTCATCATCTTCAATTTTATCAACCACATCATTGAGAAGTCGGTTTAACAGTACAAATCTGTTCGTAAAAATTTCCTTTTTTTCAATTCTGCTTTCCATTAACTTGCTTTTTTCAATCTCGATCTCTTCCGCAATTCTGCAGACAATTTCAAGAATCTCATCTTTTTTAACAGTGGTCTTCATAATGTAATCCCTTACACCGAGCTTGATGGCTTCTCTCGCATAATCAAATTCGTTATGGCAGCTAAGGATGACAAATCTGCAGAAAGGATTGATCTCTTTTATTTCTTTGATGAAATCCAGCCCGTTCATCCGAGGCATGCAGATATCCAAAAGAACAATATCCGGCTCATATTTGATAAACAGCTCTTTGGCTTCAATTCCGTCTTCTGCCTCGCCAACAATTTCAAATCCATATTTATTCCAATCAAAAATAGTTTTAATACCAATTCTTACAAAAATCTCATCATCCACAATAAGAATCTTCATCTATAACACCACTTTCATTGTTTAATCAGAGGAAAGACCAGCTTCACAGCGGTTCCTTCCCCTGGTATGCTTGAAATATTTATTCCATAATTCTCACCGAATTCCAGTTTGATTCTGTCGTTTACATTGCATAGTCCGATGCCAACCCCCTCCCCTCCGCTTTTTACATTGGGCAGTCGGCTGTTCAGCCTGCTTAAAACCTCGCTGTTTATGCCGGCTCCATTGTCGCTGACCACGATGATCAGGTTTCCCTCGGATTCCTGGCAGGCTATTTTTATAAATAGTTTTCCTTTCTTATTATTTAATCCATGGATGATACTGTTTTCTATGATCGGCTGCAGAGATAATTTCAAGACGATATAATCGTAGTAGCATTCATCGACCTCGAAACTTACATCGAATCGGTTCCAGTATCTCATGGATTGAAGATAGATGTATTCCTTCACATATTGAAGCTCTTTGCTCAGGGTGACAAACTTCTCATTATTGCCTTTCGTGTTGTATTCCATCATTCTTACAAGAGAGACAATCGAATCTCCGACTTTTGTCTCATTGTTCATTTCGGCCATCCATCGAATCGAGTTCAGGGTATTGTATAAAAAATGCGGACTGATCTGTGCCTGAAGCACCTTGAATTCCAGTTCCTTTTCCAATATCTCATCCGCATGGATCTTTTCAAGCATTTTATTGAAATCAACGAGCATTTTGTTGAAGCCATCGCTTAATATGCCGATCTCATCGCTATGTTTCAATTCGCTCCTGATTTCAAGATTCCCTTTTCGCACAATCTTCATCAGATTGCTTAGATAGATAATCGGTTTGACGATTTTTCTATCCACCAGGAACAGAGAAAGAAGGATGAACAGTGCGGAAATGATGGTAATGATCACTGTGCCTCTGTTGATATCCCTCAAATTATTTCTTATGCTCGTTAAAGGGGTCAGCATGGCGATTTTCCAGTCGAATGTCGTCTTCAGAAATGTGACACTGTTTACTCCATTAAGAATTTTAACAAGCTGCGGTTTTTCCTGGTTGATTACCAGGCCGTCGATTACCGCTTTATCCGCCTGGTATATGGTATTATTTGCTTCCGGCGTATCGGCCATGAATTGATTGTTCTGGTCGAACACAAAAATCCGGCTTTCTCCAGTCATTTTAATGTTGTCAAGCATCCTGGATAGGATATAGTCCCCTGTGCCGATATATATTGTTCCATAATATTCATCTTTATACATTATGTTTCTGGCAATATAATATACATAATTGCTATCATAACCCTGCAGGATATTTTTTCTCATGCCAAGCCAATAGACCCGGTTTTCATTCTTTGACGGCATCGCATAATCACTGCCTGTATTGATTGTATTGAATATTTCCTTCTCTTCGTTTCCTGTGATTTGTATGTTGCTGTAAACGTTGGCGTATTTGTCAATCAAATAAATGTGTGTTGGGAAATTAAGGAATTTAGATACACTCTTTAATGTTTCATTGATTGTTTTCTTATCCTTTGAATTTGCCAGAGTTTCATTCAGGCTTTTTTCTTTTGTATAATTTATAGTGTCCATGCTTTGTGTCAGCAGATCAGAAAGATCGGACATTCTTTGAAGGATGGAACCAACATTGATCGATGCTTTTTCCAACGTCTGATAAGCGGATTTATTGAGTTCCCGTTCCAATATGCTTGAGGAGACATAACTCGAGATAATGCCCAGTATCACAACCGGTAAAAGCCCGAACATGCATAATAGAATGAGATATTTATTCCTGATGCTTTTACTGACATAATCAAATCTCACTAATCAAGTTTCCTCCTATGATATAGGATATTCCTGAAATAATATTCGATTTATTTTATTTGTTTTGATGCATCTCATACTTGTTTTTTATTGTATCATGAATCGGCTGTTTTTTGTTGATTGTTCAAACAACTGTAGGGCAATCACTTACGAAAAGAAATGGAACATGGGGACGGTTCTTTTGTTTCATTTTATTTCGTTAATGAAACAAAAGAACCGTCTCCATGTTCCACCGTGTTCATCTGTTGAAACCGAGGCGGAGGATTTTCAAGGATTTTCAACAAATTGATGAATGATTTTATCAAGGGCGGAGGATTTATCCTCTTTCAGAGGATTTCTCGGTCCTTTTGCCAGATATTCTTTTACCTTTTTATTCGCATTTTGAACCACGCTGAACGATCCGTCCATAACCCAATTATCAAACGCTTTTAAATTGGATATTTTCGCTTCTCTGAACTCATCGCTTCTCAAATTGTCCAGGGTGAGATCTTCCATCAGGTAATCTCCCCGGTGGCCGATGTTTTTAATTGAATCCACATCTATCGTCCGATGGCTCACGTCAATGCCTCTGCGGATTCTCCGTACAATCCCGTTGATCTCATCATCCATCACCAGTTGTTCATGGCTGATGGTAAGCCCTGTGGCAAACATTCCGGAATTCATGACAATATCGTTCCCGGCGCAGATTGCGCACATATTGCTGATGGATTTCTCCCATGCATTCTGTTCATCATGAAAATTCGAGTCCGAGTTTGGCGCCGTTGTATGACTTGGCATTCCATAGTATTTCGCCATCTGGTTTCCTGCGATTCGAAGGATATCTGTTTCAGGGCTGGCGATGATAGCTGCGATATGTTTCATATCATAGGTTGTCCAGGAACTTCCATAGATCACCGGAGTTCCAGGTCTTACCATTTGTGCAATCACAACACCGGAGAGAACTTCGATGTTGTGGATCGTCAGGAGTCCAGCCACTGAATAGGGAGCGCTCAAGCCTGCCATCGGCTCCGGCAGCAAATTCAGCGGCAGTCCTTCCTGTGCGACGTTCATCAGCGCGTCAATGGCGCCTTCTTCCCAGAAAAGAGGACTGGTGGGCGATAATTGGCTGATTCCTGTCGGGCATTCGGAAATATCGGATTTGCCTGCAACCAATTTCATCATTTGAATAATGGATGAATTTACTTTATTGCAATCCGTCGAAAAAAAGATGGGTTTCGTTGTGTTTTCATACAATGCCTTAACTGCATAAAGCAAGGAAGCCGAAGGAGTGGAAATATCCTGGGGCATCAATGGGACGCCGACAATATCGATATCTTCAAGGTAATCCGAAATGACGGCGAAATCTTCCACGTCTTTCACTCTGGCATTTTGTCGCTGGTCCGAATCCGGGGTAATCAAATAAATCGCATTATGGCCGGATCCGCATTTCGGAATGCCATCCCCGATCGTGATAAAGCCTGCATCGTCTCTGCGATACAGGTTGAATTTTCCTGGAACGGATCGAAGCGCTTTTTCAAACAAGGTCGGACTGATTTTTGCAATTTTTTTATCATAGTTTACGTCAGCGCCATTTTTCTCCAGTAATTCCAGCGCCTTTCTGCTGTTTATCATAATTCCGGTATTTGCCAGTATTTCCATGGAGGATTTGTGAATGAGTTCCATATCCATATCACTGAGAATTTTCATGTCATTCAGTTTCATAAATGTTTTCCCTTTCAGCACAGATTAAATTTTTTCATATTGACTTTTATTAATAACAGAAGGAATCTATTTCATCCCGCGGATTCATCCATTCATTATAGCAAATCAAATGCAGCTTAACAGGAATCAGATCATAGTAAACCGGAAGCGTCCTTGATATTATTGATTCGTCCGATTCATTTAATTGATTTTTAATTCTATTGTCTTTTATCCTGTTATTCATTTTCAAACCCCCCACGGTCGATTGACACGGCAAGATCCATTGTCGCTCCAGAAACCGGCTTTTATCAGAACATCACTCCAGCCGCTTACCCTTTCATCAACAATTCGAGCACATACATTTCAAGGGCTTCGTAGTCTCTTGCTTCCACGCACTTC
>CAZJXH010000062.1:0-16199 GCA_964549475.1 uncultured Oscillospiraceae bacterium | reverse complement strand
GGAAAACATGAAATGGGGGGAGGGGAAAAGTAATAACTGTATTATTTTTCGGTATTTGTAAGTCCGTTAGGATGAAGGGAGGAGATCATTTGATGTCTTTCATGAAAAATACGGGAAAATTGTTTCGGGGTTGACGGTGGTATCTCATTTGAGAGATTTAAACAACGTCTATAGCCGCGTCAATATCAGCGATTTTCAAGAAGCGGACTGCACACACGAAAAACATTTGGACTCCAATTGTCTGGCGGTTCATTTCAGCGGCGGTCCGGAGCTTCTCGATTTTTACACGATACGGGCTGAACTGGATAATACCGGCGTTTCTTTCCGGCTGGACGCCAATACAGATCCGGCTTATGTTTATTCGGTGGAAGGACAGGCCGTATGGGGCGAGGATCCGGAACATAACGTTTTCTCCATGTCGCTTCGGAAAAAGTCGAAAGGGCTGAGAGGCGCATTCGGACCCGCTTCGTCTCCTGAAAACAACGTTCTTTTCAACAAGAAGAACGATTCGGCCCTGCTTTTCAGCGGGATCGAATTTCCAAACCTGGTATTCGATTTCAACCAGAATTGCTATACCTTCCGAATCTGTTTGAAAGGAACCGGTGGCAGGACATTTCGGATTGAAATCAAAGAAAATGTCTATGAAAATAAATATGCCCTGCGATACAAACCGGTCAATAAAAACAACATTTTCCCGACACCGCCGGCCGGCTGGATGACTTGGTACGCTCTGATGTTCAACACCTCCGAGAGCCTGGTTTTAAGCAACGCGGCGATCCAGGCGGAAAAACTGCGCTCCTATGGGGCGAATGTGATCTGGGTGGACTGGGAATGGTATCATAACGATTTCTTTAGCCGGGAAACCCGATGCGACACATTCCATCCGGATCCTCTCCGATACCCGAACGGACTGAAATCGGTAGCGGATAAGATTCGGGAGCTTGGACTGATTCCGGCCATATGGATCGGTGCGACCCATGAAGTCCGGGAGAGTGACTTTATCCGGACGCATCCCGAAGCCGTGCTGATAGAAAAAACATCCTGGTGCGGCCCTTATTTCTTTGATCCGACGAATCCGGCATTCCTGGACGATTTTATCCCGAAGGTATTCCGGCAGCTGATGGAGTGGGGATATAAAGCAATCAAATGGGATGCGCTGCCCAAAACCATCGATTATATCGACCAGTGCCACGATGAGCTGTATGACAATACGAAAACAACGGAAGAAGCACTGAGAGAGGTTGTTAAAAAAGCCAGAGAAACCGTGGGAGAAGAGATGTACATGATGTCCTGCCACGGCGAAGCAAGCCGGGATATCACAATGTACGCCGATCTGTTCGACGCAGCGCGGATTGGGGCGGATATCCTGAAATGGCAGGAGTTCATACAGTACTGCGTTGACAGGCTCTATAAATATTACCCGCTGCATAATGTAGTACAGTATCTGGATCCGGACAACGTGGTGCTGCGGGAAGAATTCAGCAATGACGCCCAGGCGGTTTCAAGAGCGACATTTGTCTCTTTGGCAGGGACACCGGTCAACTTCGGGGACGACCTGACCGTCTTGCCGGATTCAAGGATTGAGATATTGAGACGCATTCTTCCGGTGCTGGATATTCATCCGATGGATATAGAGAGCGCTCTTGCCGAGAAAGAATATGCGATGGTCAATCTGTTTATTAAAACCAGATATGAGGAGTATCAGGCGGTGGTTATTCTGAATCCTGCCGATCATCCGATGGAAGCGACAATCCGGATGAGCGAGATGGGAATGGAGGAACAGACCGGGTATCTGGTGTTTGATTTCTGGAATAAACGATTTCTGGGCAAATTGTACCAGTCGGTCTCACTTCCCCTTTCCGCCTGTGAATCCAGAATGCTGGCATTCAGAAGATGCCTGGATCATCCGCAGCTGGTTTCAACCAGTCGGCATATCACCCAGGGCGCCTGTGAGATCAGGCGGTTGGAATGGAATGAAAATGAATGCACCCTGCGCGGGGTCTCTTCGGTGGTGGAAGGAGACGAGTATATAATGTATTTTTATGTGCCGGATCAATTTTCACTGTGTGGGAATCTGCTTCAGAGAATACAAGACAATGTATACTCTATGAGGATACAAAAAGATAAGAACGAAGAGGTTGCCTGGGAAATTCTTTTTACCCGTTGATCTCTTTGGGGATTATTACCTGATAGATATTGGGTGCAACCAGTCAAATCAATATTTATAATTTTCCACATCGGTCTTGTCCACCGCTTCGTAAGGCGCGAGCGTGGAGATCATGCTGATTACGGCATCCGACCGGTTTATACAGTAATGGGTTTCGCCCGGTTCGATATGGATAAACTGGCCTTTGGTCAGGAGGTTCACCTTGCCGTCGACAATGATTTCGATCTCGCCCTCGGTGATGTAGAAATTCTCTTCCATGATATCATGATAGTGCGCCTTGAAATCCTGACCGGGCTGGAACTGCACGATAGCGAAATTCATGCGGGGGCCTTTCATGAGATATTTCGGACCACTGTCGCCAAAGCGGTATTTCTTGTCTTTTTCATCGATAATGTACATAATCTATACCTCCGGGTAAAATATTGGCTGTTTTAAATCGGTTATTTCAAATTGATCGTTTCGAATTGAATTCTATAAGCCGGGAGCGATCCACATGTTCTTGGTCAGTTTCTGGTTGCAAAGCTCCAGCTGTGCGGCGTAGACTTTCCGCCATGGTTCGTACAGCTTCTCGTAAACGGCGTGATTTTCCATATCGGGCTCATAGGTTCTATCCAGACGTACCAATTCTGCGGCGGCCTGTGCAATGCCAGGATAGATTCCTGCACCGCAGCCGGCCAGAATGGCGGCGCCAAGTCCGGTTGCCTCTTTTACCACCGGAACATGCACTTTCAAACCAAGCACATCGGACAGGATCTGACACCAGAGCGGACTGTTGGAGGCGCCTCCCGCAAATACGATATCTTCCGGCATGCTGCCGGTGACTTCTCTTACCAGATCCAGGTGTCCTCTGGTAACCAAGGCTGTGTTTTCGAGAATGGCGCGATAAAAGGTGTAACGGTTGAATTTCGTTGAATCCAACTCAAAATTGGTAAACGTTGGAGACGCGTGTTTCCAAGAGATGAAATTCATCACATCAGAGAATGCGCACATCATGCCATGGCTTCCAACCGGTATTTTCGCCGCCTTCTGATCCATCAGATAATACGGATCCTTGCCGGTTTGCTCTCCTTCGATCTTCTCAAGCTGACAGAAAGCATCGCGATACCAGCGCATCACGAGGCCCGGCTTAAAAGCAAGGGCTTCATATTGCCATATACCGGGAACCGCATGGCAATTCACACGGACACGGCAGTCCGGATCGGTTCTGCCGCTGTCGATGTTGTATTCGTATTGCCAGAAACTTCCGCCGAATACCGCCGCTTCGTTCGGACTGACGACACCGACGCCGATACACCCGAGCTGTGCGTCCCCTCCGCCGACTACGACAGTTGTTCCTTCGGCGAGTCCGGTTTCTTCGGCACATTTCATAGTGGTTGTCCCGATGACAGAACCGCATTCTGCAACCGGCGGAAAAATATCGTCCCGAAGACCACATTTCTTCGCAATGGAAATGTCCCATGTGCGGTTCTGCAAATTGAAAATACCAGTAGTAGAACCATTGCTGGGTTCTACGGCCAGCTTGCCGGTCATTTTATAAATCAGCCAGTCATTGAACATGCCAACGGTGGCGATTTTCTCATAGATTTCCGGCATCTTGTTTTTTACCCAGAGGATGCGGGGGAGAGCACCGAGCGCATAGGTCTGACCGGATTCCAGATAGATTTCTTTCTCTAGCTCCGGGTTCATGCGGATAAGCTCCCCGACTTCGTCATTCGAACGCGCATCCACATTGGCGCAGGCCCATATTTCTTTCCCTGCTTTATCATACAGCACGATTCCTTCGCGCATACAGGTCGACGATACGGCAGCGATCTCTGACGGATTGACTTTTGTCTCTTCGATCACTCTTCGAATGCAGGAACGCGCCAGATCCCAGTTGTAAACCCAGTCAAAATCCATACTGCCGGGCCACTTCGGATCTTCCTTGTGCGTCCATTCTTTTTGTACGCATCCGATCTGGTTGCCTTTCAAGTCAAATAAGAGCGCACGCACGCTTCCGGTACCGGCATCAAGTGCCATTAAATACTTTTGCATCAGCCATACCTCCTTTGACGGTAGTGTTCTCGTGTTATTTATCCGGCTCTTCTTCCAGTAATTTCGACGCGGTGGATTCATCCGTAATCAGGATATCGATATACCCGCCTTTCAAGACAGCCCGGATGGCTTCGACTTTGTCGTCGCCCACCGCGACACCAATCACATTTTCGAGTTTGCGGATGGTGGAAAGGGGGGTTGCGATGAGGCGGTCTTCAATATTCGTTTCGATCAGGTTTCCGTCTTTGTCGATAAAGTGGCACAGGATGTCTCCGACAGCGCCTTTCATTTTAAGGTACACAAAATCGCTTTTGCTTAAAATACCGCTCTTGATGATGGTGGCGTTCTCGTGAATGGCGCCGATTCCCACAACGGAAAGGGAAGACAGCTGGACCATCCGCAGGATTTCATTGACCGACGCCTCTTTCCGGATGGCTTCGACCACTTCCTTGGTGGATACCATCAGAGGTGCCGGAATCAGATACAGCTTCGCATTGAAAATGGAAGACATATTATTGGGCAGATAATAGCTTACTCCGCCGGTCAGCGATACAATGGAGAGCGGATGCTCGGCAATGGTCGCCAGATTGTTCAGAATGTGGCTCTGGGTATCGCCATACCCCATATTGATGAATGTGTTGGTATCAAGACGGTTGCTGATATACATCGCGGCAGCCCGGGCGATATTCTCGTTGGCGGCTGTTCCTTCCGGTGGCGAAGGGGCGATGAGGGTGTCTTTGAGACCATAGATCTCCGCCAGTTTCCGTTCCATATGCATCCGGCTGACAGAATCTTCGCGGATCTTGAATTGGATAATGCCTGTACTGCGGGCCTTTTCCAGCAGTTTGACAACACGCATGCGGGAAATTCCGAGATGCTCCGAAATGCGCTGCTGTGTCATATTATCCAAATAGTAATACCATGCTGTCTTGATCATCAAAGATTCTTCATAATCCATTCGTATCGCCTCCACTTGTTTGTCTATCGATCTTATCAATAACTTATTGGACTTTCCCGCTAGAAGCGGGAATGGAACCGGGGAAAATAAATATAGGGGTTGCACTATCCGTTCGAAATTTCACTGACAACCGGTATCATTGAGCAAATCCCAATAATACCAATAATTCGGAGGAATTTTAACCCTGTATATTATATCAGAACAGTATTCTGATTGCCAGAAACAGAGAAGGCGAAATGAAACATAGGGACGGTTCTTACATTTCATTTAATTTCGCTTATGAAACGTGGGGACGGTTTTTTGGGAAACGATTGCCCTGGAAGGAACACTTTTCGAATAACCGCCATAGTGCAGAGGACTATATTTATTTTTCAAGGTTCAATTCTAAGGCTCAAAATCATTTATCCGAAATCACCCGGCTTTTCAATATCGTATCAAATGTTCTTGAGAAAAACAAATGATTAAGATATTTCTAGTATAACAGCATGCTTTTTAGGTGTCAATACTTAATGCATATTATTTAAAGAATAATATCAATATCATGAATTATTTGACATAAATTGTCAATAGTGCGGTAAGTGCACAAATAAATCCTTGAAAATATTCGATATTCAATCAGATTTACAATATATTTTTAGAAATGATTAAAAAGTGATTGACAAAACATCTGTGATAATTTATTATGTGCATGACGAACAAAATATTTCACAGAAAACAAATGATACATAAAACGATGGAGGAGGCACGGTATGTCGGAAAAGAATTTAGCGAATGCGGCATGGGATTCCAAAGATACTCTCTTGTCTGTTCGCAGCATTTATAAATCGTTTTCGAATAACCAGGTATTAAAAGGAATCGACCTTGACGTCAACGCCGGCGAGGTGTTGGCGCTGATCGGAGGAAACGGTGCCGGCAAGAGCACGCTGATGAAGATTATCATGTGCATTTATCAGCAGGACAAGGGCGACATTTCCATCGCGGGCAAACTCATGACAAGCACCAAGCCATCGGATGTATTGAATTATGGCGTATACCTCGTACCGCAGGAACCGATGCTTTTTCCTAATATGAGCGTGGAAGAGAATGTATTGATCAAGATTGAAGGGAAACCGGCGGAACTGCATAAAAGGCTTACGGATTTACTGGCACAGCTTGGCTGGGAACTGGAGCTGGACCGGAAAGCCCTCAGCTTGTCGATTGCAGAGCAGCAGCTGGTTGAAATCCTCCGCGGTTTGATGAGAAACGTAAAATTATTGATTCTGGATGAGCCGACCAGCGCGCTGACGTTCGATGAAGTGGAATCTCTCTTTAAAATCATTAATGATCTGAGAAATCACAATATCGGTATTATCTATATCACTCATCGGCTTGCGGAAGTATTCACGATCGCCACCCATGTCGCAATCATGAGGGATGGCATTATCACACTGAACGGACAAGTGAAGGAGGTCACCCGCGAAATGCTTGTGCAGGGACTGCTTCCGCCGGATACACGCAAGAGAGAAGAGGTTTTCAAGAGCGCAGTACCGGATTATGAGAATTTAAAGCCAATTTTCAGTTTGAAAAATTACTGCGGTTATGGATTCAGGGATGTCTCCTTCGACGTATATCCCGGCGAGATCCTTGGCCTGGCAGGCGTTGTAGGCGCCGGACGCACAGAGCTGACAACGACGATTTTCGGAAAAGATATCGTGTTGGGCGGGAGCGCGCAGCTTTGCGGGGAAGACGTCACCGGATTATCCACACCTGTTATCATGTCGAAAGGAATCAACTATGTTCCGGAAGACAGACGGCACGACGGCATATTCAAAATCGGCAATGTCGCACTGAATACAACCGCCGGATGCCTGGACCACCTTGGCAGATTTTTTATGAACTATAAATCCGAGAAACGGATCACCGAACAATATATCAATGATTTCCGCATCAAAGTAACAGGACAGGACCAGCTGATCAGCAGCCTTTCCGGAGGAAACCAGCAGAAAGTTGTCATTGCGAGCAAGCTTGCGACAAAACCAAAATTGATTATCCTGGACGAGCCGACCCGCGGCATTGATGCCGCAGCCCGCGGCGATCTGTACGCCATCATCAACCGTTTGAAAATGGAGGGCGCAGCGGTCCTGCTGATTTCATCTGATATGGAAGAGATCATCGAGCTTTCCGACCGTGCGATCACTATGTTCCAGGGCCGTATCAACCATATGTTCAAGAAAGAGCAGATCAGCCAGAATAATTTGATGAGCGCTTCGTTTGGCGTTTATGAATGTGCAAAGGAGGGGATATAGAATATGCAGATTATAAAATCGTTATTTAGAAGAAGAGAAATCTCCTCCATCTTTTTCCTGTTTGCGATTTATGCGATCACCGCAATGGTCAACCCGAACTTTTTTCAAGCAGACAACATCATGCTTTGCCTGAATGGCGCTACGGTTTATACGCTTTGTGCGATCGGCATGGCTTTCGTGATTTACACCGGAGAAATCGATGCATCGATTGGAGCGACATTAGGCTTGTCCGCAGCAGTAGCAGCCTCTATGATCCGGGATGGGAAGCCCTGGGCGCTTGCGATGCTGGCAGCCGTTGCCATCGGGCTGGTCATCGGGCTGATCAACGGATTCGGTGTGGCCGTCCTTAAAGTTCCGTCGATTATCATGACAATCGGGATGATGAGCATTGTCAGAGGAATCTCTTATGTCTATACAAAGGGCGCCTGGGTCGAGAATGTCCCCAGCATTTTTAAACAGCTTTCTCAAGACGGTATCTTTGGCTTGTCCTGGATGTATATCGGAACTGTTTTCCTGATGATCGCCATCCATTTCTATTTGACAAAAGCCAAAAAAGGTCGCTATTTCAAAGCCGTTGGCGACAATGAGGACGGCGCGGTCAATATCGGCATCTCTGTCACCACCATCAAAATGGTCAGTTATGTCATTTGTGCGGTCCTGGCATCGATTGCCTCCATTGTTTTTGTCAGCCGGATCGGGTTTGTGACCCCGACATCCGGCAACGGATATGAAATGAAAGCGATTGCCGCGTGCGTAATCGGCGGCATCAGCCTTTCCGGTGGAGTTGGGAATATGATCGGCGCGACATTCGGTGCGCTCATCATGGCTTCGATCAGCCGCATCCTCGTTTTCCTGGGATTTTCCTCTAATTATGATAATACCATCACCGGCATCTTGCTAATCACCATCGTAGTTGCTGATGCGATCATGCAGAACCGCAAGATCGAGAAGGCAAGACGGGATCGTCTGATCGCCAGAACATTGACCGCTGTTGAAATAGAAGCGGAAGGAGGACGCGCACAATGATATCGAAACTGAAGACCACTCTCTCAAAGTTTAAATTTCGCTGGGAATATTTTCTGATCCTGTTTCTTGTCGCGGAAGTGTTTATCTTCGGCAATCTGAACGGCAATTTCCTGAAACCGCGTGTCTTGTATGGCAGCATCAATGATTTCATCTCCATTTGTGTGATCGCGATATTCTGCTGCTTTGTATTTATTACCGGCGGTATTGATTTGCAGGCAGGCTCCATTGTCGGATTCACATCGATCATCATTGGCGTTCTATGGAAAGATATGGGCATGAATATCTGGATGGCATGCCTGATTGCCACCATCGTCGGCTGCTTATGCGGCGCTCTGAGCGGATTCCTGATTGCATTCACGGGGGTTCAGCCAATGGTCATCACGCTGGGAGGGTCGTTCCTGTTTTCAGGGCTGGCCATTGCGGTCTCGAACATGTCCCACACGCCGGCTTACCTTGGCATCAGCGGATTTCCGGCAGCATTCACGAACTTTACCAAGGATCGCTTTTTCGGAGTGATTCCAACACAATTATTGATTTTCATCGCACTCAGCATCATTGCCTATATTATTCTGCACCGCACGAAATACGGGAGAAAAGTTTTCCTTTGCGGAATCAACCGGCATTCGGCAAAATTTTCCGGGATCAATACAAAACTGATCATTATGAGCACCTATGTTTTTTCAGGAATGGCCGCATCCTTTGCAGGAATCATCATGACCAGTTATCTTGGCTCTTCCAAATCCGATTTTGGCGCTGACCTGACGATGCCGATCATCACAGCGATCGTCCTTGGCGGAACCTCGACATTAGGCGGGAAAGGCGGGGTGATCGGATCTGCACTTGCAGCGGTTGTCATCGGAATCATGAGATTCGGACTTTCGATGAGCGGCATTTCAAATCAATATCTGGATATCCCGGTTGGCATCATGCTAGTAGTGATCGTGGCGGCAAGCACCGCTTCCAAAAATGAGAAAATATCCGGTTTCCTGCGCCATCATGTCTTGCGCAGACATTCCATCCGAACTGCAAAATAACAACAAGATTCGGATTCAAACATGGTTGTAAAAAGACGAAATGCATCTTCGTCTCAAACAAATAAAAAGAAAAAACAGGAGGAACGAAAATGAAAAAAGTAATTACACTGGTACTGGCTGCGATGATGATACTCACGTCGCTTGCGGGCTGCGGCACAAAAACAACAACAGCCCCTGGAACAAGCAGCACAGCTTCAAGTTCAAAAGCGAAAGACATTTCTGTCACATTCATTCCGAAGCTTACCGGCAACGCATTTTTCGAATCTGCTAACAAAGGCGCTCAGAAATATGCTGCAAAATGGGGATTCAAAGTGGATTACGAAGGGGATGCCGCTGCATCCGCCGCAGCACAGGTATCGGTCATCAACAAAGCAGTTCAGCAGGGCACAGACGCGATCTGTATCTCTTCTGTCGATGCTGCCGGAATCAAAGATGCATTGATCGCCGCTGCCAAAGCAGGCGTTACCGTCACCACATGGGACTCCGATGTAGATCCGACCGTACGCAAAATCATGGTTTCTCAGGGAACACCGACGCAATTGGGCGAAATGCTGGTCCAAATGGGTTTTGATTCCTTAAAAGAACGCGGAATCAATCCGGATACCGATGTAGTCAAATATGCATGGCATTATTCCAATGCCACTGTTACAGACCAGAATTCCTGGCAGATCGAAGGCGAAAAGTACATCAAAACAAAATATCCAAAATGGGTCAATGTGGCAAAAGACAATTTCTATTCCAATCAAGATGCTGAACAGGCGATCTCCGTTGGAGAATCCATCCTTGCAGCCAATCCCGACATCGATCTGATCATCTGCAACGATTCAACCGCTCTTCCCGGACAATGCCAGGCAGCACAGAACAAAGGCCTGAAAGCAAAAGACATCACCATCACTGGATTCGCTTCTCCGAACTCCATGAAACAATACTGCAAAGACGGTATCTTAACCCGTTGGGGTCTGTGGGACTGCGGAGTCCAAGGCGGAATCGGATGCTACATGGCGTATTACATTGCCGCAGGCAACAAAGTCAAAGTTGGCGACAAAATCGTTATCCCGGATATCGGAACCGTAGAAGTCATGCCGAACAGCGTTCTTGACCCAAAAGCAGATGTTTCGGATACCTCTTCCGGCGTTGTCCTGCTTCCGGAAAGAACCGTATTTACAAAAGACAACATGAATAACTACGATTTCTAATTTTAACAGACTGATCAGGGTTCAAACAAAATTGATTTCATGGACATTCCACTCATAATGATTTCTTATCATAAAGCTTTGTGATCGCTTCAGATGCAGAAAGCGCAGAGTATAAAAAATGAAATTCTTATGAGTGGGAGCAAGTTCAATCTTACTGGGAGGTTTTTACAATGGCAGATAAAGAAGGTCTTAAAATCGCAAAGGACTATCACTATGATGTTCCGTTCGCAAATAACATCGAAAGCTTTTACGTAAAAGGGGCCAACAACCTGGATTGGGGAATGAAAAAACATCTGGCCAATATATTTGATGCAAAAAGCGGGAATACCGTCATGTTTGCATTTGACCATGGCTATTTCATGGGTTCTGTCTCGGGACTTGAAAGACTCGATTTGCTGGTTCCCATCCTTGCACCCCATGTTGATGTTCTTATGTGTACCAGAGGCGCTCTTCGTACCTGCGTTCCTCCAATCGGCAACAAAGCAATCGCCCTTCGTGTCTCATCCGGCTCATCCATGCTTAATGAGGATCTGTCTCATGAAATCGTCGCGGTGGATATGGAAGATGCGATCCGCTGCAATGCGGACTGTATGGCTGTACAGTGTTTTATCGGAGCGGACGGTCAGCTCGAAAGCCTTGACAACCTGTCTCTGGTGATCAATGAAGGCCTCCGTTACAGCATCCCGACCATGGGGGTTGTGGCAGTCGGCAAAAACATGGGGCGAACGGACCGTTATTTCAAACTGGCGACCCGTATTGTAGCGGAGCTTGGTGCCAATATCATCAAGACCTACTACTGCGAGAATTTTGAAGAAGTCGTTGCGGCCTGTCCGGTTCCGATAGTTGTGGCAGGAGGGAAAAAACTGCCTGAAGAGGAAGCTCTCACAATGGCTTATCGTTCCATCAGTGAAGGCGCACACGGACTGGACATGGGGCGCAATATCTTCCAAAGTGAGCATCCGGTGGCTATGGCAGAGGCAATCCGCAAAATTGTCCATGAAAAAGCGACCGATAAGGAAGCGTATGCGTTCTATCAGGATATGATTCACTAAGATATCGCGATAAGCAAAAAAGGGAAAGAAGAGAGGCAATCCGGATTTTGACATGAATCCGGATTGCCTCTTTCGATTAGAACATAAAACACAAGTGCAATATGGGGACGGTTCTTGTGTTGCATTTTATTTTGTTTATGCAACACAAGAACCGTCCCCATATTGCACAAGAACCGTCCCAATGTTTCAGTCCGCTTATGGCAGGATGTTTCCGGCCGCAAAATAAATCGCATACCAGTCTTCACGGGTCAGATAAACATCCGCTGCCTTGACGCAGTCTTTCAAATGTTCCGGATTCATGGTCCCGGTCACCGGCTGCATTTTTGCCGGATGGCGTAAAAGCCATGCAATGGCGATGGTGGTATTGGTCACACCGTATTTTTTGGCAATCTCATTGATCTTGAGATTCAGTTCCGGGAATTTTGGATTGCCCAGAAACACGCCTTCGAAGAAACCGTATTGGAAGGGGGACCAGGGTTGGATTGTGATGTCCTTGAGACGGCAGTAATCCAGAATGCTTCCGTCGCGGTTGATTGCGGAGTCATCTTGCATATTGACATGAATGCCTTGCGAAATCATGTTGGTGTTGGTAATGCTGAGTTGAAGCTGGTTGGCCACAATGGTCTGTTTCACGGATTTCTTGAGCAGCTCGATCTGCATGGGATTCTGATTGGAGACGCCGAAATTGCGGACTTTCCCACTGCTCTGAAGCTTATCGAACGCTTCGGCGACCTCATCCGGCTCCACCAGCGCATCAGGGCGGTGCAGAAGCAGGATGTCCAGATAATCGGTCTTCAATCGTTTCAAACTACCATCCACCGCCTCCAAGATATGCTTCTTGGAAAAGTCAAAGGCGATCTCTTTGCGAATGCCGCATTTTGACTGCAGAAATATCTTTTCGCGTACCGCATCGCTCATATGGATCACATCCGCAAATATTTCCTCGCACGCTCCGTCACTATAGACATCCGCATGGTCGAAAAAATTCGCTCCTTCGTCCAATGCTGTCTGGATAAAACGTTCTGCCTCGGGTTTGCTTATTTTATTGATGCGCATGCAGCCGACTGCGATGAGTGGTACCTGCAGGTCTGATAATCCCAGTCTCATTGTTTTCATAATGAATATCCCTCCTTTTAAGTGATTGGTTCCTGATTCTATGAATGCTCTCCTGAGTATCGCTTGATAACCGTTTCGATATAAACCATAATACTATTATAAACCTTTAAGCTCACTTCTAGTCAATAAGCAAAAAAATTTACAATGACAATTTTGAAATATGGGTGAAATATGGGGAAATATGGGGACGGTTCTTGTGTTGCATTTCATTTTGTTTATGCAACACAAGAACCGTCCCCATATTGCACCCATGTTCCATTTCTTTTCGTAAGAGATTGCCCTGCCATGTTATCCCATTAAATTGACAGGCAAAGTCTTTGATGCTAGACTTGAAATCAGTACAGTAAAAACATTATGTAGAAGGAGGGTTTCTATGGCTATTCGTGAATCTTCTGCTGTTTGGAACGGCAGCTTGAATGAAGGAAAAGGGAAAATGCGTCTGGGTTCCGGCGCTTACGAAGGGGAGTTCAGCAAAGCCTCGCGTTTCGAAGACGGTCCCGGAACCAATCCGGAAGAACTGATCGGCGCCGCCCATGCAGGTTGTTTTTCGATGTTTCTCGCAGCGATTCTTTCGGATGCGGGCCATGTTCCGGTCAGTATCGCCACCACAGCGAAAGTGCGGCTTGCTGCCGGCCCCAGGATTGATCTGATCGAGCTTTCCACCGTTGGCGAGGTTCCCGGCATCGACGAAAAAACATTTATTGAATTCGCCGAACAGGCAAAAAAAGGCTGTCCTGTCTCACAGGCGCTTGCAGCGGTCGAAATGCATCTTGCAGCCAAATTGGCCTGACCGGATTGGATGGAAGGGATCGAACTGATTTTAAAGGATACTTGTAAAAAGAGAAGCGCGGCCAGAAACCGCGCTGTCTTTTTATGATTAAAATGTAATCGTATCAGGAGGAACTGTATTTCAATCTGCCTATGCGAAGGGGTCTGGCCAACATCATCGGCGAGTAAGCCGCAAGCGGAAATCAATAAAATACAATAGTACAAGCTAATATTCTGGAATGACGTAGAGAGCGATTTTCTTTATACTGAATTTACAGGAGGTAGTACAATATGATGAAAAAGGTGCTTTTATTGAATCCGCCGGGGAAAAAGCTTTATTTGCGAGACCAGCATTGCGGTTCGATATCAAAATCGTATTATTACTGGCCGCCCATTGATCTGCTGATTCTAAGCGGAATACTGTCCGCCGGGTATGAATTGGAGGTTATTGATGCGATCATAGAGAAATCGGATGAGAAAAGAACACTGGAAAGGATCCTCTTATTCCATCCGGATTTTATAATATTCATCACAAGCTTTGTAAGCTGGACACACGATCTGGATTTCATGAGGAAGGTAAAAGAATCGATCAATGTCAGGATGATTGCGTCTGGTGGAATTCTGCGAACAAACTATGAGTCTGTCATGAACCGATATGAATTTTTAGATGCGGTATTATTTGATTTTACTTCAAACCATATTAAAAGCTATCTGGAAAACAATCTCGATGATCTTCATGATATGTGTTACAGAGCAGATGAACGCATCGTTAAAACAAGCAATAGCGATGAAAAGCAGTTTGACCTGCCGGTACCTAGACATGATCTGTTTCAAATAAAAAAATACAGGCTGCCCCATGCAAAGAAAAACCCTTTTACGAGTGTATTGACGAATTATGGATGCCCATACTCCTGCATCTATTGCATTGCGGAATGCATTGATTTCAAGTACCGGAGCGTTGAGAATGTCATGGATGAACTGCATTTCATCACATCACTCGGGATAAAAGAGATATTTTTCAAAGATTTCACTTTTGGAATACCGAGACAGATAGCAGAAGGATTATGCATAAGGATATCAGCGGAGTTGCCGAAGCTTTCATGGATATGCTCTTCAAGAGTGGATGTGCTCGATGAAAAGATGCTCAGGCTAATGAAAAACGCCGGCTGCCATACAATACAATTCGGCGTGGAAAGCGCTTCCCAGTATTTACTGGATGAAATCCACAAATCGATCGATATTAGTAAAATCGAAGAAACATTTGAAATATGCAGAAAGCTGAAGATCAGGACACTGGCGCATTTTATTCTTGGACTGCCGGGGGAAACGGAGGACAGTCTCAGAAGAACGATCGCCTTTTCTAAAAAGATCGAATGTGAATTTGCTGCTTTCAATATCTATATGCCAATCATCGGGACTTCTCTGCGAAGCAAATGCATGGACAATCATTGGATTATCGATGAGACAGAGGAATTCGACCCGTCAAGAGGATATCCGCTGGTTGAAACAAGCGAGCTGTCAAGAGAAAAACTCTGGGAATTCAGAAACATTGCATTGAAAGAATTTTATCTCAGACCTGGATATATTTTAAAAAAATTGAAAGGAATCCGAAGTCTTCATGACTTCAAAGTAGATGTAAGAGAAGGATTCGAGTTGGTAAAATCAATAAAATTTTAATGGAGAAATGGAAGTGAATTGTATTCAGCAAGACAATGCACCGACAGGGTGCGTTGTTTTGCTATGCATCCGCTTATTGTGGATATCCCTCTTATTATTAGTTTTTTGCTGGCGGTTCGGAATGGTTGGACAATGGTTCGCTTTGGATGTTGACAGCGGTACAATGAAACGATATAATGAGTTCAACCACTTGCAGTTATTCGAACAGCTACAATAATGAAGAATCTCCTTCTTGTGTGCACCACGGAAGGCCATCCGTGGTGCACACCCCCATATAAATAAATACTACAGCCAGGGGGCAGGCATATGACGAAGAAAATATTCATGAAGCTGGGAATGCTCTTTCTCATCATACTGGCAGCGGCCGGGGTAGCAGCTGGATACAAATTCCTTTCCGGAATCCATATCCGGCACTATGCGCAGTTTATCTTCCCTTGCCAGGGCCGGATTGTAAGATTGGTAGATCATGAAGCAACCATCCGCTTTAATGTATTGGACGAATGTAAAATCAGCGAACTGTCCGATAAAAAAAATATTCGCGGCATTGAATTTATCACACAGAAAGGGGACACCGTCCTCGCGAAGGACTGGAATGTCTCTGAAGCCGGATTTTATCAAGGCAGCAAATTTTCAGCAAAAAAGATAAGCATCACTGCTTTATTCAAAGAACAGACAATCATTCAAAAACTAAAGCTGGTTTATCCGGATAAAACGGAAATTTTCAATATTGATTCTCTCACCATCGATCCGATTGTAATTACAAATGAAGCAGCCTATGCACAAATCAACCCTTCTCTAGTTGGATTCAATCTGAGCAATGTGCCGATCAATGTGGATTCCGATACGCAGTTATCCTCGGTCAGCATGCTACACCTGGTTATCAGTA
>CAZJXH010000061.1:0-16303 GCA_964549475.1 uncultured Oscillospiraceae bacterium | reverse complement strand
CAATTCGAGCACATACATTTCAAGGGCTTCGTAGTCTCTTGCTTCCACGCACTTCTTCTGGAACGCATAATCGAACTTCTTCGCTTTTTCCTCCAGCATTTTGGCGATCTTCAGGCTGTTTTCCAGGTGGGTGTAGCAGGCGTCGATCTTCTGGGTTCTCATGGCCTTCACGTCCAGTCCGATGTATTCGCCATGGCTGCCGTAGTTGTTCTCGATCAGCACCTTGATCTGGTTGAACGCCTGGCGCAGGTTCTCCACGCCGAACGCCTTGTCCTGGTCGTATTTCATCCCGTTCTGGTCGTTCAGATGAACGCCCCAGAGTTTCCCGAACGCTAAGCCGAACGCGATCTCATTCGCCGGGTCGAGTCCTGCCAGGATCGCATGGGCCGATTCCAGCAGCCCGCCGACTCTGGACGGATCAACGGTCGCGGCGGAAACGCCCATCACATGCCCGATCGTCCCGCAGAAGCTCCGGTCGATGGGTTCGTTCGGTTTGGGCTCGATCAGCACCTTGATGTTCTTGTCGTATTCCAGCATCTGATTCACAGAATCCACCAAACGATGGATCATCTCCACTGGATTCTTGCTTTCCGCGCACAGGGTGCCTTCTCTTGCAAGCCACAGAACGATCTTGTCGCACCCCAGCTCATTGGCAATGTCGATGGAACGCTTGGCTCTGTAAATGGCAAATTCCCGGTCGCTCGGACTGTTCGAGGTGAATCCGCCATCCGTGGTGCGGGAGTCCTCCCACAGCCTGGGCGCGACGAATTCCGCCGCCATCCCGTAGTTGTCCAGGATCTTTTTCACGTCTTTTGCTTTCGCACGGATCTGCGCATCGGACAGGTTGTTCATATCCGGCACCGCGTCGTCATCGTGGAACTGCACCGCATCCAGTCCGATTTCCTTGAATCTGGCCACCTTCTTCTCGAAAGGGATGGTCTCTCTCACTCTCGGTCCGAAGGCATCCGCGCCTTCGTGCACATTCCAGGGACCGGCAGAAAATTTGAATTGTGTCATGCTATTATCCTCCATTACTGATTTTTAAATAATGTTCCGTTATAAATCAACATTTTAATAAATTGAATTCCCGAGTGAGACGGTTCTATCTGTTTTATAGGAACCATCTACGTTTCATGTGAATAAATTCTTTAGAGGGGAATTTCATTTTAATGAAATTCCCTGACGTTTCATAAAAGTCTAAAGAGAAACGTTTACCCATTGTTTTGTCCTGCTGCTTTCGAGGATCGCTTCGGTGAGCTTCATCAGATAATGTCCGTCCTCGAAGGTGGCGAAATCGCACGGGTCCACTCCGGGGGTCTTGTTGTCCCGGATGAAGGTGTAGAAGCTTTGCAGGTTGTTTTTCATCGCATCGTTCCAGCCTTCCGGATGTCCGGCCGCAAGATACGTGTACTGCTTCGCTTCCGGGGTCATCAGGTTGGGATTCCTCATGATCAGGCTGTTGTCCTTGTCCCTGTTCCCCATCCACATCTGATCCGCCGTCTCCTGGTTCCAGTAAAGCGAGGATTGGCTTCCATCCACTTCCAGGTTCAGGAAGCATTTCCTTCCGGCGCTCACTTCCGAGGCATAAAACACCCCGTGCACGCCGTTGTCGAATTTCACCAGAACCGCTCCGTAGTCTTCCGTCTTGACCACCTTGTCCTCGTACTTGGCATTCGCATTCACCGAAAACGTCTCCACCTGTCCCATCGCTTTCTTTCTGACCGGGATGGTTGTCACCAGATCCGCGCACACGGACGTGATCTTCGCACCCATCACCGTCTGGGCTGTATCCATCCAGTGCGACCCGATGTCCGCGATGCACCTGGACGGCCCGGACACTTCCGGTTCGATCCTCCAGTTGTAATCCGTCTCATACAGCAGCCAGTCCTGCAGGTACGAGCCATGCACCAGCTTCGGGGTTCCGATCTCGCCTTTTCTGATCTTGTTCTTCATCTCCTGCACCAGGGGGTTCATCCGGTAGATGAAATTCATCCCATGGACGATGCTCCGGTTCTCCCGGAGAAGCGCAAGCATCTGTTCGCTCTCCCCCGTTGTCCGGGCCAGGGGCTTCTCCGAAAAGACATGCTTTCCCGCCCGGATGATCTTTTCATTCACCTCCAGATGCAGGTTGTTCGGCGTGCAGTTGTGCACCACCTGGATCTCCGGGTCCGCCAGCAGTTCGTCGATCGTCGCATAGCATTTCGGAATGTAATATTCCGCAGCCTTCTTCTTTGCAACCTCCAGATTCACATCCGTCACCGCGACCAGTTCTGCGAACCCGATCCGCCGGATCGCCTCGATATGGCTCACCCCGATGAATCCCATCCCGATGATCCCTACTTTTATTCTTGTCATATCGCTAACACCATCCTCTTTGTTTCATTGCCTCTGCAATCGAAGAAATCGCTTTGATATAGGCGGCCGTCCTCATATCCACAGAATATTTTTTCATGATCGCAACAAGGCTCTCAAATGCCGCAACCTGGATATCCTTCTGCTTCCTTCTGATTTCTTCCCTGCTCCAGTAGAATTTAGCAATGTTCTGCACCCATTCAAAATAAGATACCGTCACTCCGCCTGCATTGGCCAGAATATCCGGAACAACCACGATTCCCTTCTCCTTCAGAATCTTGTCCGCTTCTGCGGTAATCGGTCCGTTTGCCCCTTCACAGATAATTTTAGCATTGATCCTATTGGCGTTCTCCTTGGTAATCTGGTTTTCGAGAGCGCACGGCACGATGATATCAGCCGGAATTTCAAAGAAGCCTTTCTCATCGATTCGCTGTGAATCTTCATACCCTTCCAGTGTTTTCTTTTCATTATAATACTTTCGAAGCTCCTCGACGTTTTTAATTCCGTTCTTGTTGTAAATCGTGGAAGCCTTCTCTTGAATTGCGATGATTTTTGCACCGAATTCCTCAAGATATTGGGCGGCATAGGAGCCAACGTTTCCGAACCCTTGAATAAGGACCGTGGATTGTTTGATATCCAGCCCTTTCAGCTTGGCGATCTCCAAAACCATCAGCGCCACGCCATACCCCGTCGCTTCGTTTCTTCCCTGCGAGCCGCCCAGCCCCAATGGTTTCCCGGTGATAACCTCGAAAGTAACCTTCCCGGTCAATCTGCTGTACTCATCGACCATCCATCCCATGATCTTGGCATTCGTATTGACATCCGGTGCGGGAATATCCTTCTCGGGTCCGATAATCGATGCGATGCTCTCAATGTATGCCCGGCTTAAGTTCTGGAGTTCCTTCTCAGAAAGCTCCTTCGGCTCCACAACAACTCCGCCTTTTGCTCCGCCATAGGGGATTCCTACAACGCCGCACTTGAATGTCATCCACATCGACAGTGCTTTTACCTCGTCAAGGTTGACATCCGGATGAAACCGGATTCCGCCTTTATAGGGGCCCATTGCGTCGTTATGCTGACATCTGTAACCGTTAAATGTCCTAACCTTTCCATTGTCCATCTTCACTCTGAAACTAGTGATTAGAATTTTTTCCGGTTCTTTCAATACATCGAAGACTTGCTCATTCAATTCGAGGATGTCACAGACTTCCTTGATCTTTTTCTGCACAGTCAGAAATGGATTCTTCTCGTCTTTCGAAATATCAATTAGTCCGGTTTTGTTTTTTTCCATGAATGTTCTCCTCTCGAGTTAGATTATTTGCTTCATTGCTGTTATTATTCTGTCCGCCACGGCTTTGATTTCTTCATCGGATGATAGAATGTTGATTCCAAAAGCGGATCCCAGTCCTCCATCAACTACCCCTATACTGATATTGACCGCACGTTCCAGAATACCGTCTGTCTGTGGAAGCATATGCTGATGATATTCGATTTTCGCGCCATACTTTTCACAGGTATACGGACATCCCACCATGTTTGTTGTTTTCTTGTCAAGGATTTGTTCCATATTGTTGTATACATGCCATCCTGAAGCGGAAATAGGCTTGCACCCGATAATCCCGCAGAATTTATCCGCAATCTCCTTTGTGTCAAATAGCAGGGTTAACAAGGTTGCACACTCCCCGTCAGGATCATTGATTGTTCTAAATCCAAATCCGGGGGTATTGGAAATCAGTTTTTTGAGCTTTGCTTTTTTCGTCCGCAGAGTATCGAGTATATTGTTGATTTTTCGCAATTGTGCCAGTGCCACAGCCCCTGTGAGCTCATTCATTCTGAGATTCATACCGATAATGCTCCGGTTCCCGATTTCAACGCCCGTCCTGTTCGGCTTATGCCCCTGATCATGAAATCCGAAGGCACGCTCAAAATAAGCAGCATCGTTTGTAAGAACCACACCGCCGTCTCCCGTTGAAATTGTTTTAAAAACATTCAATGAAAACGCACCGATATCTCCTATTGTTCCGAGTTTTTTACCGTGGTATGATGCGCCCAACGCCTGACAGCAGTCTTCGATGACAAAAAGGTTATGTTCCTTGGCGATTTTCATAATGGGGTCCATATTGCATGGGTTGCCAATCATATGCACGACCATCACCGCTTTTGTCCTGCTTGTGATCTTCCTCTTGATGTCCTCCGGGTCAATCGTCAGAGATTCATCGATCTCTGCCAGAACCGGTATCGCATTGGATAAAACAATAGAGGAAAGAGAAGCGATGAAAGTATATCCAGGAACAATCACCTCGTCGCCAGGGCCGATTCCAAGCGCCGCCAGGCAGCAGAGCAGGGATCCGGTTCCGCTGGTGGTCGCAACACAATAATTGCCTTTCATCTGTTTTTTAAACTCTTCTTCAAAGGTAACGACCTTCTTCATATACTTCGGGTCGTCTTCCGATCCATACCGGAATAGATTTCCGGAATTGATCACGTCCATCAATTCTCTTTTTTCTTCCTCGCCAAATAAATTGGACCCAGGTCCGCCTGCCATAAAAAATCCTCCTTTAGATTTTAAATTTTACTAAATTATATTTAAACAAATCGCTTTGTCAATTCAGTCTGATTCATGATCTGCTGTTTCGCTTATTTCCCACACTTCCGCATGAGTCGCTGTCTCTCCTGGATTGATGGTACCAAGGGAAGCCAGGCTTTCGATTTCCATCATCTGTCGACAGCAGAACACTTCGAAATTAACGTTATTATCCGGAAACAATGATTTGCTTTTCCCGGCAAACTGTTTCGTGAATGTCTGTCCGCATACGTCATATCGGACCGTTCCTTTTTTGCACAGAAGGCCCAGCTTAAAGTAATCATCCATATCCAGGTGCTGAACTTGTATTTGTGACGGATCATAGGAAAGTCGTTTATCTGCAAGACTCGTTGTTCCCCATAATGACAGAAAGCGATTGGGAGCCATGCCGCCTGTTCTTGAACGAAACGGCACGGTCAGAACGCCTCCCGCGCGCATGGCGGTGATCGCCCATGGCGCGCCTGTGATTGGATGATCACCAAGGTTTTTAATTCCATATTTTATCTCTACCCTGTTCGGATCATCGGATAATCGCAATTCAATGGTTTTTTGTACATGCAGAAATTCATCTTCCGGCTGCGTCAGCAATATCCCATCATTATTAACAGAGTATGAGATGGCTTGATTGTCCGGCCAATAAGTTTTCGCACTTTCCGGTGCAAGCGCCAATCGCTGTCCTCCATGGACGCGCCAACCATCCTCCGTACAAAGGTATCGGGCGTCATCCGGTTGTTCATACAGAATATTCGGATGGCCGTTCAGACAGAATCGTACGATTCTTGGACCGAATCCCAGCGGGATAACCATCTCGATGATCCCGTTTGCCATATGAATACATTCCCCGAAATGTTTGTATTCCTTAATCGTGTATTCCATTTCACAATCCTCTGTTCCGGTATATGCTGCCGGCACATCCATTCCTTCCAGTCATTCAATATGTCGCTTTCTATGGAAGAATCCGTTCGCAGCTCATTCGAAAGGCATCGTGAGCCCGGATAAAGCTCTCAGCATACTTGACTCCGCTTTGCATTCCGCGGTATTTCGCAGAAACCAGAATATTGTCAAAAAAACTTTCACCGTCTTTGTCATTGGCAAATGCATCTTTGTAATTATCCGCCATCCATTGTTTCTGGCTTTCATGGCAATTCAGCATTTTTTTCTTTGTTTCAAAAAAATCGGATATGTCCACGTAATCGGTTGGGATGAAGCCCATTCCATAAACGGTCTCCCAATAGAATATCTTCGGAATTTTATCATACGGCGGATTATTGGTTTTTAGATGTGCAATCGGAATCATTACCGCAATATCATTGATGATTTTACTCGTCAACTCATGATCGGGGTTATAGTCTTCCGGATTATGAGTAAGAATGACATCGGCCTTGCAGTATCGTACCAGATCAATAAATTTGAGTCTTACCTCTTTGTCCTCATAAAACATTTCATCGTCATAATCCAGACAGATGTATTCTGCACCTATGATTGCCGCGCTTTTCGCAGCCTCGGCCTTCCGTATTTTTGCAATCTCTTCCATTGTATGATTGGCTGAACCGATGTTGCCGTTTGTGGCGGTTGCCATAAAGACTTTGTGTCCTTGTGATGCATATTTTGCCAGTGTACCGGCACAATAGGTTTCAAGATCGTCCGGATGAGCGCCAATTGCAAGTATATTCATAATAATTCCCCTTTCATTAAACTTTCGAATGTTTATTCTCTATGTATTTATCACTTACGATAATTGTCAGTAAAATCGCACCTTTGATCAACGACTGGACACTTGCGTACAAACTGAACATGCTCATTGCGTTGTATACGATATTCATCAGGATAACACCGTAAAGAGTCTGTTTGGCTCCGCCTTTTCCACCAGAGAATATCGTGCCGCCTACGATTACCATCGGGATAATGGAGAGAGGAGCATCCAGAGCAAGATTGCCTGAAGTGCTGAACATACGGGTCATCATCACGATACCGCCAAGCGCTGCTAAAAATCCTTGTATAATAAATACACTCCACAGATGTCCGCGCACGTTGATACCCAGATTATCGGCAACACTGATATTTCCGCCGATCACATAAAGGTTGCGGCCATATTGCGACCGCTTGAGAAAGAATTGCGCAATAATCGCTACGGCTAAAAAGACAAAGAATGTAATCGGGATCGGACCGAACTTTAACTCACTTATCGCAACCAGTGTGGGGTGCATATTTGAAACTGGGGTTGTCTTTGTGATTGTCAGCGCGATGCCCTTATATATAAGCTGCATTGTCATCGATACAATAAAGGGGGATAAACGAAAGAATGCAACAAAGAAACCTGTTATCGCGCCACAAACACAACCCAGCAGCAAGGCAACCAGCATAGCCGGTACCATCCCGATGGATGGCAGAAGCATCATAAAAATGCAGGAGGTAAGCGCCATCACCGATCCCATGGAAATATCCAGCTGCCCGCATAGCATGACAAAAGTCAATCCAACCGCTACAATACCGTAAGCGGGCATGGAATCAAACAGGCCATTAAGATTGGAGGAAGAGAAATAGTTTTTATTGATCAGGCTCATCGCGAGAAAAACAAATAGTGCCAATACAATAATTCTATTCTTCTGAAATGTTTGTTTTATTTTTTCCATCTCTGCTCACCTTCTTTTCAAATTGTCAAGACAGATCGCAAGAAGAAGTACTGCTCCCTTGACAATATATTGAACGACCGAATCAACGCCCAGGAGATTCAGAATATTCGTTATCAGCCCGTAAATCACCACGCCGATAAAAACCTGCACCATGCCGCCTTTGCCGCCGATGAGAGAGTTCCCTCCGATTATAGCCGCTATCGCCGCGTCAAAATCGCCGCCGGTGCCTGAACGCGGAGAGGCCGCAGTGGTTTGAGATGTCATAATGATCGCGGAGACTGCTGCCAGAATTCCAGCCAATGCGAAGGCGATCGTCTTCATTTTAGTAACATTGACGCCGGCAAGATAGGCTGACTTTTTGTTTGCACCGCTTAAAAGCATCTGGCGGCCGAAAACAGTTTTTTTAATCACGATCTGCAAGATAATCATGATGGCAATCCAAATCAATGTCGAAATGGGAATACCGCCTATGCTTCCCTGCCCGATCTGCTTATACCATCCAGCTTTGACGCCGTAAAGATCATACCCGTTGCAGTACGTGAGCGCGGCACTTGTCGCGACCATCGAAGTTCCCAGTGTGATCAGAAACGCTTCACCGGTTCCTCCGCGGGTCAGCTTCATCAGATAGCCATTCAGCAAGCCCATCATGGTACCTGCGCAAAGCGCAACCAGCATCCCGATAAGAGCGGACCCCGTGCTGAGCTCGAATCCCACACAAAGAACCGCACATAAGGAGAGTGTTGCGCCGATTGAAAGATCAAACCCTCCAACCAGCAATGTCATTGTAAAACCTGCAGCCATCACGCCATTGATGGAAATGCGGCGAAACAGGTTCATCTGATTGTCAAAAGTAAAAAAGTTATTGGTCGTAATAGCCCCTATCAGGACCATCACAAGCAACATAAGTAAATTGGTGTTGTCTCTTGACCATCCACCCAACTTTCTCAGAGCCAATTTGTAATTCATATTTCCACCACCTTTAGAGCGCATAAGACATTATGTTGACTGCAGTAATCTGATCCTCGGAAAGCTCTGCGGCAATAGCGTCGTTCTTCATCACAAGAATACGATCACTCATACCAATCACCTCAGGCAACTCGGAAGAAATCAAGATAACCGCTTTTCCCTCGCTTACCAATTTATTGATAAGCTCGTAGATTTCCAATTTGGCACCGACATCGATGCCACGGGTAGGTTCATCCATGATGATGATATCGGACTCTGCATTAAGCCACTTGGCTACTACAACTTTTTGCTGATTGCCACCGGAAAGATTCAATACCTTTTGCATACGAGTCGGGGTTTTTATATTGATGAGTTCAATAAACTCGTCCGCCGTAGAATTCTCCTTTTTTTGATCGAGGAACAGGCCATGCGTGATTTTCTTCAGATTTGCCATCACAATATTGCTTTTCACGGTAAAATCAATCGTAAGGCCTTCTTCCTTGCGGTCTTCTGTAAGAAAGGCAATTCCGGCTTTTTTCGCTACTTTGGGGGAGCGAATCACTGTTTTTTCTCCCTTGATATAAATATCGCCGCCCGACATATAGTCCACCCCGTAAAGCGCACGCATTGTCTCCGTTCTGCCTGCGCCGACAAGCCCTGCGATGCCGAGTACTTCTCCCTTGTTCAGTTTGAAGCTCACGTCGTTTTTGCCGCCCTGCCTGCGAAGGTGCTCCACCCGCAGCACTTCCTGGCCAATATGATGCTCTCTTGACGGAAATGTCTGACTGATCTCGCGTCCCACCATCAACTCGACAAGATGGTCCCGCGTGACACCGGAAACCGGCATTGTGTCAATAATCTGACCGTCGCGCATAACGGTCACCGTATCACAAATGGTAAAAATCTCTTCCAGTCGATGAGAAATATATATAACTGCGATATTTTTGCTTTTTAATTCTCTGATAATATTAAATAGTTCATCCAGCTCTGTTTTTGTCAGCGTGGCGGATGGCTCATCCATTAAAATAAGCTGTGTATCGTAACTAAGCGCCTTTGCGATTTCCACCATCTGTTTCCCTGCAATAGACAGCTTGCTGACTTCCGTTTTCGGGTCGATTTTGAATCCAATACGGTCAAGAAGCTTCTGTGCTTCCGAATAAATGTTTTTCCAATTAATAAATTTACCACTTTTACAAAGACGTCCGGCAAAAATATTTTCTGCTACGGATAGGCCATCCACTAGATTCAGTTCCTGGAAAATAATGCTGATTCCATTTTCAGCTGCTTTGATCGGGTCTGTTATATGGACTTCTTTCCCATTGATCCATATCGATCCACAATCCATTTTATAGTTGCCATTGAGGATTTTCATCAAGGTTGATTTCCCTGCACCGTTTTCTCCAACGAGCGCGCGGACCTCGCCTTGCTGGACCGACATATTTATATGATCCAGCGCTTTCACGCCTGGAAATGTTTTGCTGATATCTCTTATTTCAATAAATGTATTGCTCACACTATGCCCTCCCCCATTCCTTGACTGAAGCTTGGGCAGCTTCAGTCAAGTGCAGATTTACTTTATAAGGATTGGATTTTATCAATCATGCGGGGCGGTATCCACATTCTTTGTAGTGACCAGTTCCATGCCGAGCACGATGGAATGGTCGACTTTTGTGCCTTCCGATACCTTTTTAATAAGGTCCATCGCATCACGGGCAAAAAACGATGCCGGATAAGAAATGGAGAACATGAACTTGCCGTCTTTGATCGCAGGAATGCTGCTTGCATAGAAGCCCTGGGATGCGACTTTGATCTGGCTTGTTTTCCCGGCTGCTGCAATCGCTTCATAAACACCCCAGGCCATGCCGTCATCTTGAACGATAAAAGCATTCAGGTCAGAATGCGCTGTAATGATATCCTGGGCGGCAGCCATCGCTTTCTGACGGTCCCAGTCACAGAACACTTCTTGTACAATCTGTGTTTTCGGATATTTTGCAAATACTTCTTTCATGCCTTCTGAACGTTGACGGGCATTGTCTGCACCGGTCAATCCACCGATGAGAGCGACTTTCCCGGTTTCACCGGCTATTGAAATGTAAGTTTCAGCTTCAAGAACACCGGAAGCTTTCTGACCGAATAAAACCTGATAAATCTGATCGTTGATGCCTAGTTTTGCATCCATATCATAGTGACTGACCACAATTAAACCAGCTTCGGCCGCTTTTTTCATCGCTGGTGCGAGTGCGGCGTTATCCGCAGGTTGAATTGTAATGGCGTTGAATCCTTGTGCTACGCAAGAATTCACAAGGTTGATCTGTTGGTTCACGTCCTGTGCTGCGTCAAAAATCGCACATTCCCATCCAAACGCGGCACACTTTTTCTCGATTTCTGCATAATAGAGATGATTCCATTCATTGTATTCAGCAACAACGATACCGACTTTCAATTTACCTGCTGTGGAAGTCACTTTCGAACTTGTGGCCGGTGTTGATGATGCCGCGGAAGAAGTTGTCCCTGTAGACTGGTTACAGGCTGCAAGGCTGATGAGCATTGCACAGGATAGAATAAACGCTAGAAATTTTTTCATATCGAACCCTCCGAATTTTTTATTTTTAAGGCTTTTGCCTTAAATTTCAGAAATGAGAAGTAAATCGTCTTATCAAATAACTAATTATATTAGCTATTTGATTAATATTTAGTTTATACCGGTATTATATCTAGTGCCAAACCATTTGTCAAATGTTTTTTTCAACAATATGTCAGTTATTATGGTATTTATAGAGTTTTTAAATAATAGTTGCTAATTATATTAATATTAAGTATAATTATTAGTAAATTGTAAATAATAAATTGGAGGTGGTGCACATGAAAAAGTTGACCGTTAAGGATATCGCAACAATGGCCGGCGTCTCTCCTGCGGCCGTTTCATTCGCGCTCAACGGGAGAAAAGGCATCAGCGATCAAACCCGAAAACAAATATTGAAGGTCGTTGCACAGACAAATTATAGATTTACCGGCAGCAGCAAGAAATCGAACTGCAAAAACATAGCCATTCTTTTCCGGCACGATATCCCGACGCTGGACCAGCTGTTCTATACAGAACTGAATGCCAGCATGGTTGCAGCATGTAATAAATTACCCTATACATTAATATTGACATCGGTTTACCACAGCGAAGATGAAACGGTATTATCCGATGTGCTGCATTCAGGGAACATCGATGGAATCATCACCTATGGAGATGTGGAAAAATTAGTAAGAAGAGATCTGAATAATCTTGGAATACCGATCGTCGTGCTGGACAGCAGCCGCAAATCCGAGGATCAGCTCGCTGTCCGAGTCGATTATGAACTTGCGGCATATAAAGCGGCAACGCATCTGATCGACCTTGGTCATAAAGATATTGCCTATATCGGCAATGATAAGCTGCATGATTTCAATCTATTGACGTTCAGCGGTTTCCAGCGCGCTGCCACAGAACACAGTCTTCCTCTTGGAATGAACCGTATCCAGCTAAACGTTTATGACGAGCCGTCGCTTTATGCCTGTATTGATGATACGCTAAAAGGTGAAACCATCCCCACTGCTTTGTTTTGTGTAACAGACTATTATGCCATCCATGCAATACGGTATCTGCACTCCAAGGGCATGCAGGTACCCGATGATATTTCCGTTGTTGGAATCGATGATATCGCTGTATCGAAATTTATCATTCCTTCGCTGACAACTGTGCATATCGATCGTGAACTGATGGGCAGCTATGGCTTTGAGCTGATGCAAAAATGCATTAATAACGAACCCTGTGAAAGTATCTGTCTTCCCTCCTGCGATTTGATTGTCCGTGAAAGCACTGCGCCGCCGCGTAAAAGTCAAATTGATAATAAAACATGACATTAAATTAAAAAAATCACATAAGAAAAATAAATAGTTGAAGATTGTCACAGAATCCTGCACAATGTAAAAAACACCCGGTAATGCCGGGTGTCCTTTTATCCATGAGTGAATTGCCTGATGCCATTTCATGCTTTTTACCTATTCCACCGTCACGGTTCCATCCTCGTCCACCGTGATCATCATGCCGGTTTTCACGTATTCGAGGAACTCGTCGCCAAGCCCGTCGACCGTGGGCATGGACACGTCCGTCCATACGTCGGTCAGGATCGCGCCGGCTGCCGCAAGGGAGTCGATCGGCTTGGAGAACAACAGACAAGCCGGATACCGGCCAAGTGCCGCCGCACAGTATAACACCATCCCACCGGTGGTTGAACCCATGGTCTGCGGCATGCAGAGTGCTTTTTCAAACATGGGCTTGCCGAATAGATCCGGGTTGTTCTGATCCGAACAGGTCGCCTTTTTATCCCCGAACATCAGGCTTTTTTGGAAGCTGGCCAGCGTATTGAAACCATTTTTGGAGACAAGGGCTTCCGCCTTTGCTTTGCCCGGAACAACGGGACGTCCTTTAAATTGCTTCATTGTACTTTCCCTCCCTCTGTGATCAGTTTGAGTATTTCGTCGTCTGTCTGGTAACGAGCGCTGGTATAAGTTCTCAGCTTGTTTGAATTGGTAATAACAGGCATTTTCCCGCATAACGGATTGTTCATATACATCAGCGGACAGATATAGGAAGTGATCACTCCGGTTGCAGCCAGGCGCGCGGCATACGGTGTTTTGGCGAATGCGGCATGCACATCGGGGGCGGCGGTAAACACCGTCGGGATGGCAATTTTTGTTTTGTTTGCTTTCTTTAATGCCGTTTCCAGCCGCTCCGTCCAATCCTGCAGTTGCTTCAGGGACAAGTGCGGGCAGCCGACGAAACACAATTTCGGGGTTGCATTGGAATCTTTCCAGATGCAGGGATAACTCTTCTTTACCCGTTCCAGCTCCGCATCGTCAATGATATAGGTCCGGGCATCGGGACGTATGAGCGATTCGCCCGATTCAACCGCTTCAGGGGTAAGTCCGTCCACATGGTACAGGCCGACCGCACCGTTGGAAGCCGTCGCGGCGCCCATGTCCTTCAGATAAGCTTTTGTGTCATCGTTCAGCTCATGGCCGATGAAAGTGCTCAGTCCCTTGATATAAGGAACAGCCTCCATCACCTTCATGCCGATGGCACTGCCCAGGACCTGCGCTTCCGGCTTTTTCGATGTTCTGACACTGATGATCCACGAAGCTTTCCGCCCTTCGTCTGTCAGCAGCCCAAAGTCTGGTACGAATCCGGCAATACTGCCGAATAGTTCGAAAATCCCCGAATTGCGGTTGCACCGTGCACCAAGGACGCTGTTGGCATAAACGACCGCACTGCTTTCCGCCCAACTCAGGATATCCCCTTTTCGGGGGATGTTGCCGATCTGGTCCATGTAACAGGTACAGGAAAATGCATTTTCTCCCATGATCCCCAGCTTTTTCAGCTGGACTTCATAGTCCGTCTGTTTGGAGTACATCACTTTAAAAAATAAGTTTTGTAATAAATTGGATGGCACATTCTTATCAAGTGGACGGGGATCCACGCTGAACTTCTGCGAAGACAGCGCTCCTCCATCAATCAGCTGGTCCATCAGCGCATAGACCGGTTTCATTACCGAAAGGCCGAAGCTCGTGACAAGATGCCCGTATTTTCCTGAAACGGGAACCATTCGCATTGCCCCGAACGTTTCTCCATACATTATCAGCGTTTTCATGACTTTTGCCATCACTTCTCCGCGATCTCCATCCAGCAAGGACTGCTGCGACGGTGTCAGTTGCATTTTAGTCGACATCCTTTCTCCTCCTTATACAGTTAGATTTAAAGGGAAGTGCATTTCATTCACTTCTTTAGAAATGCCTCACGATCCATACCAATTTTATTAGAATCGTTTCGGTTCCCTTTCAATTTCGGAAAGAACCGTTTTCTCTCATTTTCGTTTGATAAAGAGCATTTCTTATCCTGTAATAATTAAAATTTTGTTGCGAGTCCATATGCGGCGCGTGTAGCTTCTACGATTTTGCCGGCGCTGAAGCTGTCTCCGATATTGTGAATCTCGGGCGCTGCAAAGGTGCTCTGCGCTTCAAAGAACATTGCATCGTCCGGGCGTCCGCCCATGGCCAGCACCACCATATCCGCATCCAGCGTCTCTTCTTTCTCCTCCGGTCCGATCTTTTTTGCCAGCGGATTTTCAATATTCTTAGGAAGAATCGGCTGCCATGTATTGTAAGGATCGGGCACCCCTGCCGATATGTTGCGCGTGATATGGACGGATTTCTCGTCAAATCCGGTGACCCGCGCGCAGTTCAACAGTTCCACGCCTTTTTTCCGGAGATAATAGATCAGATGGCCACGGTTTGCCGTACAGACGCCTTCCATGATGTAAGGCATCATTTCGACGACTTTCACATCTTTGTCCAGTTCATATTTCAACCAGTAGGCCGTCTCGCATCCGACGACGCCGCCGCCGACCACGACAATTTTTTTAGCGTCTCCCAGCAGTTTCGGATCGCATAAAAGATCGGTCGCCTGGACAACATGAGCCTTCTCGATACCGGGCAGCCTGGGCATGGACGATTTTGTACCAACCGCAAAAACAATGCTGTCGAAATGCTGTTCTTTCAGCGATGCAGCCGTTACGGGCGTATTGAAATGCACCGTGAGGTTTCCCCCTTTTACGGTCTCTTCCAGAACATGATTCAAGTATTTCTTATAGTTGGCCACTTCGTATTTAATCTTGGGAACACTGCCTGGAATGATTTTACCGCCCAATTCTCCGCTTTTTTCAAACAAATCCACCTGATGGCCGCGTTTTGCGGCGATCGAAGCGAATACAACCCCGGCGGGACCTGCTCCGACAACAGCGACATGCTTTATTTTTTCCGGTACAGACAAGTTTTCCGGCATAATATTCTCGAATCCGGTGCGCGGATTGACCGCACACTGCGGATGGCCGCCGTCGACAAACTCATTGATGCAGCCTTCCTGGCAGCCGATACACGGGCGGATATCCTCCACGTGTCCGGCATAAGCCTTGTTGGGCCATTCCGGATCGGCAAGCAGGGGGCGTCCCAGCATGATCATGTCGCAGCGTTCGTCGCGGAGCGCTTTTTCTGCAAGGTCCGGATAACCGAGCTTGCCGACAGCGACGATCGGAACTTCAAACCCGGCATTCGATTTGATCTTTTTTTCTTTAAAATATCGCTTGACCAATTGGGATACATCGAGGAAGCAGCCGGAGGGCATTCCGGCCGGAGGATGAGGAAGCCACCAGTTGTCATAGCATCCAAGGTCTACGTCGAACATATCGACGCCGGCTTTTACAAGGTTGCTCATATAGTCCAGTGTCTGTTCCACACTGCGCCCGTTTCTGAACTTTTTCAGAGCGGAAATGCTCATTCCCTGCTCGCCGTATGTCTCGTTCAGGGCAAGCGACAGATCGATGCGGTACATGATCGGATAGCTGTCTCCGCCACGTCTGCGTATTTCCTTGACCATATCAATACCGCTTCGCTGCCAGTCGGCATACCGTCCAAGCTTCCTACGGTTGAACGCCGGATTGGTCAGCTGTTCGAGCAGATAGCCTTCGTGGCCATGCAGATAAACACCGTCGATTCCCGCTGCTTTCGCATCCGCTGTCGCCTGGCCTGCATTTTTAATGATTTTTTTGATCTTTCCATCCGACAGCCGCAGGCAGGGAATCTGCGGAATATAGAAGTTCGGGTTGAGCGAAGCGGAAACCGGGAATTTCAACTCATGTATCAGACATTGCGGATTCCCCACGCGTCCCAGGCCCGCCGTCAGCTGGAGGAAACTCTTGCTGCCGTA
>CAZJXH010000060.1:294-16442 GCA_964549475.1 uncultured Oscillospiraceae bacterium | reverse complement strand
TGGCCGTCGTGGATGCGATGTTCTCCGACGCCATCGTGCCGGAAAGCCCGTCTACCGCTGAAATCGTGCACATGATCCGCGTATCCGACGAAACACTGGATGAATTCGTTTCGCTGAAACGGTATGAGCTGACCCGTCTATACGGCTCCCGGCACATTGATGATATCAGTCGTTTTTCTCATCAGTTGAAGGACTTTCTCTCTGTCGTCAAAGATTCGCTTCCTCTTCCCGACGGAGCGATGCTTGTATCTATGTGCGACGGTGTGCTCCATGGCCTTTCCTGCAAGGGAGACCGTTCCGCTGCGGAAGCGTTCCGGGAATACCGGGCTGTTATCGGCCTTTCTGGAGAAGGGCTGTCCGAAAGCATCGCCGTATGCAGCAAGGCGAACCATTTTTTTAATTCGATCGATCCCGCAACGGCTCCCTGGCCGGATAGCCTTGTCCTTCACGCGCTTCGTCTCGGCTGGCTCTGCCTTGCTCCCGAAGTGCTGCAGTGCAAAGAACAGGTTCACGCTGCCATGGTGGATTTCGAACATTTTGCCGAAGGCTGCGGAGAAGACGGACGGGCTTTCAAGTCCCGCATTATCAGCGTTTTACGTTAGGTCCCGCATGATGGGCGTTTTCCGGAATCTTACTATCTTCAAATCAATAATAGGAGGAAAAACGCTTCTTATCAAACCTGAAGGAAGCGTCAGGGCATTTCTTTTAAAAGCAAAAGAAATGCACCTCCCTTGCAAATCTATTTTAGGAGGTCAATATGAACATTGAAACAATGGTAACCAATCAACGAAAATATTTTATGTCAGGGGCGACCCGGCCCGTGGAATTTCGGCTTGATGCGCTTAAAAAGCTGCAGTCGGCGCTTCGTAAAGACGAACGGGAATTGTTTGATGCGCTTCGATCGGATTTGAACAAGTCGGACTTTGAATCTTATATGAGTGAAGTCGGGATGGTGCTGGACGAGCTTCATTTTCACATCAGGCACCTCTCCAAATGGGCGAAGCCAAAGCATGTCAAGACGCCGATGGCCCAGTTCCACGCAAAAAGTTTCGTGATTCCCGAGCCATTCGGAGTCGCGCTCATTCTCTCTCCATGGAACTATCCCCTTCAACTTTGCCTGGAGCCGCTTGTCGGTGCGATTTCAGCAGGCAACTGCGCCATTGTGAAACCCTCTGCCTATGCGCCCGCGACGAGCCATGCCATTGCCAAGCTCATCGCATCCCTGTTTCCGGCGGAATACATTGCGGTCATTGAAGGCGGCCGGGAAGAAAACAACCAGCTATTGGCCCAGAAATTCGATTATATCTTTTTCACCGGAAGCATGGATGTCGGCCGTGTCGTGATGGAAGCGGCGTCAAAACATCTTACTCCCGTCACATTGGAACTTGGCGGGAAAAGCCCCGTCATCGTGGACAAGACGGCAAACCTAAAGCTTGCCGCCCGGCGCATTGCAGTCGGCAAGGTTCTCAACGCAGGACAGACCTGCGTCGAGCCCGATTACCTGCTGATTCACAAGGACGTTCGGGATGCATTTATCGAGCAGTTCCGCGAGGCGCTTAAAATGTTTTTTCCCGGCGGGGATATGAGAAACATGCCGACAATTATTAATGAAAAACACTACAAAAGGGTTGTCGGACTTATAACGGGAGAGAAAGCGGTCATCGGCGGCGGCCATAATGACGAACGCCGTTTTATTGAACCGACGGTGCTGATCGACGTCACTCCCGAATCGCCGATCATGGGCGAGGAGATCTTTGGGCCGGTTCTTCCTGTTATAACATACTCGAAACTGGATGAAGCGATTGATTTTGTGAACGCGCGTAAGAAGCCGCTTGCTCTTTATGTCTTCACGGACGACAATGAAGTGGCCAACGCGGTGCTTTCCCGTACGTCAAGCGGCGGCGGATGTGTGAATGATACCATCATCCATCTTGCGACACCCCATATGGGATTCGGCGGCGTCGGCGACAGCGGCATGGGAAGCTATCACGGCAAGCTGAGCTTTGATACGTTTACCCATTACAAAAGCATTGTCAAGAAATCAACTTTCATCGACCTCCCGATGCGTTATCATCCCTATACGGATAAAAATTTCAGCCTGCTTCGCCTGTTTCTGAAATAAACCGGAAAGACATCCTGTTTAAAAGGGTTTGCAAAATGGGGACGGTTCTTTTGTTTCATTTTTTCATTTATGAAACAAAAGAACCGTCCCCATTTTGCGCCCATGTTGCTCCATGTTGCGCCATATTGCACCCATACAGGCTTACCTGTGCTGGGATTTATCTTTTTTGCTGAAGGGTGTAATGGACATCATCCGCTTTTTCTTCGTCTGTAAACTTATGAAGCGTATTGATGACCTTCCCGTTATTCCACTTGCGGTCCTCTATCTCTTCCGCGATTCCCATGACAGTGATATTGAGCTGTCTCCGGCGTGCTCTCACATGATCCCAGTCGACAAAATAGACATGCGCGAATTCACCGCCTTCAAGTTCGCCATCTTTGATTGTCATTGTCTCGCTGCGTCCGAGGAAAGAAGAGCGCAGATGACCGTCCGTATTCATGCTTGTAAAGTCACCGGACTCGCCGACATAGCGGCCAAACTGCGCATGCAGCGGTCCGGGATGGCGATACTGGTGTTCTTCGGCAAAATCCGGAATCATCTTGCGCATAATATCAAGCAGATCGTGCTGCAGGTACTCCAGGTCAAAGGAGTCGATATCGTGTGAGCATTCCTGGATCATAACGGAGCAGGTTGTGTGGTGGGAAGCGATGCAGCAGGTGCCATTCCTGATACCGGAAGCCTTGACAATTTCCAGAACCTCTTTCGATACGTCGTGGAAAGTGGGAATCCAGCCTTTTGACTGCAGTTCGAGTTCTTTCTGGTACATTTTGAATTCCATGGTAAAATCCTCCTAAAATAAAATTATTGATGTGTTGTCTATATTTCTTAATAAGGCCATGCGATTTCTCGCAGTGGCTTATAAAGGACGATGATTCAGCCGTTCCCCGACGGCGCCGCCCGGGTGAATCACAGCAAACTGCTCTCCTTTATATCCGGTTTCTTCGATCAGCGCGGCCTGAAGCGCATGGAAAATCATACACAGCGCGGTGGAAGAAGTCGTTCCCTGTGCATTGTACTTGTCTGTTTCCCTGTTCACATGCTGTTTGAGTACGATATCCGCTTTTTGAGCCAGTGGGGATTCCATGTTTTCTGTTATGCATAGAATGGTAACCTCTTTGGTTTTGCAGATATCGAGAATCGGAAGGAGCTCCGCTGTTTTGCCTCCTCTGGAAGCAAAGAGCATCACATCCCCTTTCTGGAGAAAACCAGTTGCTCCGTGCACAGCCTCCGACGGGGAGATGAATCGTGCAGGACGCTCGATGCAGCACATCAAATGAGCAAAGTGCTGACACATGATTCCGGAATGTCCGCATCCCGTCGCGCCGATTCTTTCCGCTTTCGCCAGTACCTCAACCGCTTTTGAAAACGGTTCCTCGTCGAAATAATCCAGCATTTCAATAATACATTGACTTTCGATGTTATAAGCATCTTTGGCTTGTTTTAAAGCTTCTCTTTTCATCATAACCTCCAAAAATACAAAATTTGCATTCATTTCACCGGATAGATCGTTTTCCCTGCAGTCTGGCTCTGCTAGAAACAGCCATTCCACATTTAATTGAATTTACATGCCATTCAAAACCCTTTTTATTGTCTGGATTCACTATATCACATTTCTAAAACGAAATCAATTCGAAAACAAAAAATAAATATAATTATTGTATAAAGAAACAATATCGTAATTTATTCACAACGTTTAAATAATATTTTAACAGCAGAAGATTGCCAAAACAGCAATAATCATCCTCATATCCATATTATATGGAAATGTCGTATCGCGTTTTTGATATGGAAATGCTGTATCACGCTTCAGAAATGAATTGTTTCCTTCTTTTTTTAATCAGAAGCATAAAAAATCGCAGCAATCAGCATGACGCAAAAAAAGGATCCCACGCCCACGAAAGGCATCAGGAACCCGAATCCCGCATATGCCATTATTGGATTTTCCCTGTCCAGGCCAGAATCGCCAATATATGAAATGCAGTGCTAACTATATGAAAAGCAGTGTAAACTGCAGGAGTGACATTCGTGTCAGTCCTTTAAACCTCTACGGCAAGGACTGTCGCATCGCCATAAATAGTATAGGAGCCCATTCTCGCAGGCAGAAAGAAGGTGTCTCCGCGAATAAATCCGATTTCTTCATTTTCCCATTTAATAAATCCGTTTCCCTCCACGAACACCAGACTTTGGAAAGATAAATCCCCCGCAAAAAAATCACAGGCCTGTTTGATTTTATATTCATTCACAGTAAAATACCTGCACTTCGCCAGTAAGGCTCCTGTTGCGCCTGGTATGGAAAAAATCGGTCCTTGAGGCTTTCCTTCGTGCAGCTCTTTGCTCAAGCAGGAAACAGCCAAAGCTTTTTCGATATGAAGAGGCCTTGTCCTTCCATCCGGATTTTTACGGTTATAATCATATATCCGGTAGGTGACATCTGAGTTTTGTTGGATTTCCGCAATAATCACGCCTTCGCAAATTGCATGAACCGTGCCTGGCGAAATAAAAAACACATCGCCTTTTTGAACTGGAATCCAGTTCAACTGCTCTTCCAGCGTGTTGTCCTGAATTTTTTCTGCAAATTGTGTTTTTGTCAAATTGTTTCTGAGTCCGCACAGAATCCCGCTGCCCTGCTGCGCCTCCACGATATACCACATCTCAGTCTTGCCATGATCCCCTTCATTTAAAAATGCATAAGAATCGTCCGGATGAACCTGGATGGATAATTTTTGATTCGGGTCGATCAATTTAATCAAAATGGGAAATCGATCCTCTTTCTCGGAGTGGGTGCCAAGGCATTGTCTGCCATATTTTTCAATGATCCCGCTGAGCGTTCTCCCTTTCATCGAGCCGTTTGCTGCAATACTTTGGCCATTTTTATGTGCTGAGAGTTCCCAGCTTTCCGCCACCGTTTCATAATTGCACGGCTTTCCCCACTCTTTGGCCAGTTTGCTGCCGCCCCAGAAATAATCTTTAAAAGCAGGAATCATTTTGATCGGATATTTTATCGATATATTGCTGTTGCGCATGTGTTTTATCCTTTATTTTGTGATTTCCACCGGTCATATCGCATAAAGGCATCAAACATCATCTTTTTTTTATTCAAAGGAACTCCTATGGCATTCCCGTCTCCATAGTCCGATAATATGAATCCGCCTTTGCTGGTGCCCCAGCAATTTAATAAAAGATCTGCCTCTTCCTCTATTTCTTCTTTTCCTTTAAATGGAAGCGTATGCTGGATGTCGCAAACCGATGAAAAGCAAACTCTGCCCGCAAATTGTTTCCCGATTTTCTCAATCCCCAATACTCTTGGCTGTTGAAGGTTCAGCACGTCTACGCCGATCTCCAGCAGCCCTTCCATTATTTTATCGATTTTGCCGCATGAATGCATCCAGATATGCCATCCCGCTTTCTTTGCAGCATCAAAAATCTTTTTATAGCGAGGTTTGAAAAACTCGTCCCACATAACGGGATTAATAAAAGTATCCAGCTCCGTGCCCCAGTCATCTGAAAAATTGAACCCATGAATCCGGCCGGGAAATCTTTTCGAGATATTTTCGATGATGCGGATGTCGAAATCCACAATCCGGTCAGCAAGAAGCTCGATTTTTTCTCTTTCCAGATATAAGTCCTCCAAGGTGTTCTCGAAGCCTCTCAACGCGTGCATTCTTTCAAAAAGCAGCATAAAAATACCAGTTAACACATATTTCCCATCTGAACCGTCAAATTTTTTCTCCATGCCGGTATAGAATTCCGTGTTATCGGGGTCAGGCCATTTGAATGTTTCAAGAAGATTCCAATCATCCAATGGATGCCCTTTTACCTGCCCCATATTCGCAACATCTGTTCTTATCCATAAACAGCCCCATTCATCATATGTTTCTTTTTTTGTATTATCCCCTGTTCCAATCTCATTCCAGCTTACGACATGGACATCGCTGAACCCAAGAGAAGGGAAATCACACGGAAGCCTTTCAGGCGTATTGAATTCGATCGCTCTTTTAACAATTTCATAACTGTTCATCATAGATCTCCATTCTTTTATTTCCAAATCCGTATTGGCATGGCTGCTGGCAGGAGTATTAAAAATCCAGAAGGCTCAGCCCGGCGTTGCGAAAATCCGGTATTACCTTATCTGCTTTCACAAGCACGGTTCTGCTTCCAACCCCGATGGATTTCATCCCTGCATTCCGTGCGGCCTCGATCCCGGCTTCCGCATCCTCGAATACAACGCACCGGGAGGGATTGATATTAAGCTTTTGTGCTCCTATCAGAAAAACCTGTGGGTTGGGCTTTGCAAAGTGAGTCATATTGCCATCCACGACGGCATCAAACAGCGGCAGCAATTGTATTTTTTTCATAATGGTCATCGAATTTTTGGATGCGGAGCCAAGTGCGATTTTATAGCCATTTTCTTTTAGCAGGACAAGAAACTCCGTAACACCAGGCAGTATCTCATTTTGATCAATTTTCGAGATGCTCTCGACATATGCCGTGTTTTTCTGTTTCGCATATTCGTTTTTCTGTTCCTGCGTTGCCTGGATTCCTCCTATTTGCAGCAAGACTTCCAATGAATCCATTCTACTGAGCCCTTTCAGCCTCTCATTATCCTCTTCGGTAAATTTAAAATTCAGTTTTTCAGCTAATTTACGCCACGCAAGATAATGGTATCTGGCTGTATTGACAATTACGCCGTCCAGATCAAACAAACACGCTTCTATTCTCATCGGTTCTCCTTCCATTATAGGACTCGTTCGTTATGCTGCAGCGATCATGAAATAAGAATTATGGGATTCAATGCATACTTTTTGTCCATTGACAAATAGGCTGATCGAATTTTCGCTTTCATTTGAAATTTTAAGGCATTGAGTTGCGAGATCAATCGCAAGCACCGTTCCATGCCAGTTAAGCCGGAATTTCATGCCTTTCCATTCGGATGGCAGTTTCGGAGCGATCCACAGCCCCTCCCCGGAAATTTTAACACCGCCGAAACCAAAAATCGCACTTTGCCATATTCCGCCCATGGAAGCGGCATGTATCCCGTGATCGGAGCTTTTCATCGCCGACCCCAGATCCGTCATTCAGGCTTTTTGAAAAAAACAGTAAGCCTCCTGTATGCGTCCGAGCCGGCTTGCGACCACGCTGTGCATGGCATTGCTCAATGAGGAATCGTGCAATGTGTGCTTTTCATAATATTCATAATTGCATAATCTGGTCTTCCTGCTGAACTCTTTTTCAAATAGATAAATCAGCAAAACAACATCCGACTGTTTTGATACTTGTATGCTGTTGATCTGTTCCAAATTATAATCTTTAAAAATGGTACCAACGATTTCAGCATTTTTATACTTATCAAGATTGATCTCCCTTTTACTCAGATAGGTGTCGTCCTGCGGGATGATACCGGTACCTTCCAGTGGTTGGGGCAGATAAAATTTTTCAGACACCTTTTTCAGGATCTTGAGCAATGCAGGAAAAGAAAAGATTGTCGACAATCTTTCGTAAACGTCCGTGTTTGCTGTTTTCAGCTTTTCAATGATTTCTATTGCCATATTCATATTCGTATAGGCCATATAGTTTGTATATGCATTATTGTCGACATGTTCCTTGTATTCGTCCGGACCGATGACATTGCGAATTTCGTAATACGCAGTTTCCTGGTTCCATTCAGCCCGGCTGGCCCAGAACTGTGCTGTTCCTATGATGATTTCATAGCCGTACTTTTCCATGAAATCGATATCGCCCGTCGCAAGATCGTATTCATTCACGGCAAATGCAATGTCTGCTGTGACGTGCTGTTCAATCTGTCCCGTCAGTATCGGTGTGGCAGTCCCCGTGACAATGTCCACTTCGCCCCAGAGAGGAGTGACTTCCCCTTCATCGATCCATGCCGATTCCCATGGGTACATCAGTCCATCGTACCCGTTTTCGATCGCCTTTTTTCTCGAACCGTCCGCACAAAGATATCGATATTCCAACAATTTTCGAGCATTTTCTGGATTTGTAAGCAAAAAGCAGGGCAGGATAAAGTTTTCCGTATCCCAGAATGAATGCCCTTTATAGCCTTCGCCGGAAAGAGCTTTTGCACCAATCCCCATCCGATTATCGCCATGCCCGGTCATAATGTTAAGGTGATAAATTGCAAACCGCAATGACAGCTGGTCAATCCCATCGTCGCATAAAAGGGAAATATCATGTTGCGACCAAAAATCATTCCACTCCCTGGCCCTCTCTTCATAAAGAATCGTGTATCCTCTTGCCAGGACATGTTTCATTTCTGCCAGCGCAGTTTCCTTCTGTTCTGCCAGCGTCGTTTCCTTCCTTTTTTCCGTTTTAGAGACAGATGCCGGATCTGCGCCATTATCGGGCAGATCACGCGAAGTATGAACGGTTGAAATCTTTTCAATCGTCAAAGTGCCGCCCTGCGATATAATCGTGGAAAGCGTGCCGAAAATGATGCGCCGCTCGATGACCGGAGATAGGTCAAGGTCCGCGGAAGCACCGTCAATGAAGAAGTGATGCGCCGTATGAACCAGTATGTCAATGTGAGACTGTGTTGTCTGCAGAGCCATTTGCATGTATTTCCCATCGATAAATCGTTTATCCCCTTCGGAAAAATGCTGTGATCCTGAATTGGTCACTCTGGCATCAATGCCGCTTTCAACTTTTAATTCCATGCCGGCGTTCATGGGGGTTATTTCAATTCGCTGTGCTATAATGTGTTTTCTTGTCTGAGATACAATCCGTTTAAAACGCAGTTTCATTACATCGCCTTGAGGGCTTTCCCATTCGACGCTTCTGGTAAGCTCGCCGGTCTTCAGGCAAAAGGACCGGGAATAGTTTCGACATTGACCGCTTTCCAGATGAAAGCGCATGCCGTTCACATAGAGATTCAGTCCGGTGATGTCCGGCAGGTTCGGCAGTTCTGTAACCTCGTTCTTATCAAATCGGTTAAAGGTGCCATTCACAAACATCCCGCGTTCTTCACCGATATAGGCTTCTTCCTGTGCAGCACGCACACCCATATACCCATTGCCCTGCGTGAAAATGGATTCACATTTTCTCAAATGGAGCGGATCGAATCCGGTTTCTTCGATAACCCAGTTTTCAAGGTCGTTTTCTCCAGAGTCATATTTCAAAATACACATAAGGCTCACTCTCTTATCCTTTGATGCCGGATGCAACAATACTATTCGTCACCTGTTCCTGGGCGAGAACATATAGAAGGATACCCGGCAGCAGCGACATCGTTAACGCTGCAAATAAATTCGTATAATTATAGGAAAAGGTTTCATTAAAGAATGCCAATGCGACCGGCAGTGTGCTGTTCGCCGAAGAAGAGGTTAGAAGCATAGCATAGAAATATTCATTCCAGTTATTCAGAAACATCAGGATGCCGGCAGTTGCAATGCCGGATTTGGCCAGTGGAACGTTAATGAGTAAAAAGGTCTTTATGAAACCAGCTCCTTCGATCCATGCAGCCTCACTGAATTCCATCGGTATATGCATGAACGTATTTTTTAAAATGAACAGCGACATTGCCATCCCCGCTGAAATGTATACCAGCGCCAAGGCGGATTTTGTATCGTATAAGTGAAAAGAATTGATCAGAATAAATATCGGTTGAGCTTTCGTCTGGCCAGGAACCAGCAATGTGACAACAAAAAGCAAGTATAAGAGATTTTTAAATCTAAAATCGTATTTCGCAATAACATAAGCCGCCATCGCGTAGATGATCACAGAGACTACTGTCGAAGTAATGGCAATCAAGAACGAATTCGAGGTGAACAGCGCAAAATCGCACTTTTTAAACACATTAAAATAGGCATCGAAGTTTATTGTCTGAGGCAGCGAAAACGGGTTGGACAGGATTTGGCCATTTGTTTTGAAAGAAGACATGATGATCCAAAGGATCGGAAAAATCGATATAATCACAGTAAATAAAAGAATTGAATATATTATAATTTTTAGCAGCAGGCTTCTAAAAATCGTCTGCAATGTTATCACCTCAATATACACTTTCATTCATTCGGAACAATCGATGGACAATAAGCAAGGCGATAATGCCCAATACCAGCATGATAACCGAGGCGGCATTCGCATAGCCATAATTCCCATTGTTGATTGAATTGACCAAAATAAGGGGTATATTCATTGTATCCTCACCAGGTCCGCCTCTGGTTGTCAACGAAATTGCTTCGTACATTGCGATACGCGATGTGATTGCCAGCAATACACCTGTGCCAATAGCATTTCGGCACAACGGCAGATTGATTTTAAAAGTAATGTAGAGTTCATTCGCACCGTCAATGCGCGCAGCCTCGTGCAAGTCACCGGGTATGGCTTTCAGATCGCCCAATACCAGCAATGTGATAATCACGCTGAAAAACACCCAGGTAAGGGTGATGGCTATAAAGGCATAAGGGGATTCATAAAACCAATTTATTTCAAATCCGGGGATGATCAGGCGTATGATCCCATTGAGGATACCGAAGCTTCCATTAAAAACATATCGGTAAATAACCGCCCAGGCTGCAACGGAAATTACATTCGGCACCATGAAAACGGCTCTTACAAAACGCCATCCAAATGGTTCTTTAAACAAAATCAATGCGATTAAAATCCCAAACCCGACATGCACCGTTGCAGCAATGAGTGCCCAGTACAGCAGGTTTTTGAGAGATATGACAAAACTGCTCGTAAGGAACAATCGGATATAATTGCTGATGCCGTTGAAGCTTGGAAGATTCGCTCCGTCCCACTTCGTAAAGCTGGTATAGACCAGTGTTATGATAGGAGTTAAATAAAACAAGAGAAAAACAATGATACAGGGGATAAGAAAGATCATTATCCAAAAATAATCCTTTTGCTTTCTGGTCATTTCTTTCATCTATGAACACGCCTCTCTTTCTGCAAACAAGCAGGGCCTGCTGAATAACTCGATGTTCGGGTGGAACATGGGGGGGAAAAATGGGGACGGTTCTTGTGTTTCATAGATGAAATGAAATAAAATGAAATTCAAGAACCGTCCCCATGTTTCATTCCATTTCTTTTCGTAAGCGATCGCCCTGGCGTTCGGCTTCATTCCTATCCATTGTAATCTTTCAAGGAGCAGATTGCCAGTTGTCTTTACAAGAGCACAACCGGCAATCTGTAGTAAGATTGAAATCACTGCAGCAATTATTTCGTCGACGCTTCTTTTGACAAATCGGTTAACTTCTGGCAAAAGGCTGCAGGAGTTGTCTTCCCGCTTATAAGGTCCGGTAAGAGATTCGGGAATCCGGGTTGTGCGACGGACGGATAAATAATGTCGTCAAAAGTAGGAACAATTTTGGTATTGCTGTCAAATGAATCAAGGTATTGTGTTAACAAAATATTGCTTTTTGTCTTACTGATAAAATCGTCGCTCATTTTCAGATTTGGTGCGATCCCGCCTAGCTGGAAAATCGCAGTTTCCACTTCTGCCGGTGTGCAGACAAAGGAAATAAGGGCAAGTGCGGCTTCTTTTTGTTCCGCAGAAGCACTCTCCGCAATCCAATAAGTGCCATAAGTCTGTGTGTTGGCCATTGCAAAATTTCCAGGATACAGATCACACTGTACGTTGTCGCCGCTGAATCCATTGCTCCATTTTTCTTTTGATGCCGCATCAAAATCAGCGAACATCCATGGGCCGTTCCAAATAATAGAGGCGGTCTTGCTCATAAAGGCATTGGCAGCATCCGCATATGCACCGCCGACAGTATTTGCCGATGCATTCTTTTGCAGGAAACTCTGCAATTGTGTAACCGCATTAATCATTATGTCAGAGTTGAAATCCAACAGCTTTGTGTCTGTATGTTTTTGTAACAGTTCGACCCCTCCTGGCTGATTGGCTATAAGGGAAGTGAAAAACAATTGAGTCGTCCATGCATTTTCACTTGTGCCAAAGGCCATTTTATTCGCACCAAGGGAAGTCTGAAATTCAGCAACGGTCATATTTTTGATCGCTTTGCCAGGTTTATACATTGTTTTATTATAATAAGAGCCCACTGGGGATGTAATGTAAATCGGGAGTACGAAAACCCGGTTATCCACTGTGCAATAGTCAAGAGAATCTTTAATAACCAATTTTGCGATATCCGGATTCTCATTGATCCAGCTTTTAAGGTCATAGCTTAATTTATTCTTTGCAATAAAATCCTTGAGCCAGACCGTATCATGTATGCCGTCCACCAGCGAAGGAAGAGAGGCGGCTTGTGCAAGCGTTTTGATTTTAGTATCATAGGAATCCTGCGGAATGGATTCAATAACAATCTTGTATTGCCCTTCATATTTTTTGTTAAACCGCTCAACCTGTGGCAAGAAAAATTTAGCCCCGACATTTTCCCCTGAACGATAAGTTGGAAAGGTTAATGTTATTAAATCCTTGCTCTTCGACGATGCAGATGCTGCATTTGATGAAACAGTTTTTGTAACTGGAGAACACCCTGTGAAAGTCATGATCGATACCAGAAGCATTGCGATAGCACTGAAAATAAGACTTTTTTCCTTTTTCAAAATAGTTCCTCCTTTAAAATAGTATTGAGCTTTTTTGCTTTTAAAATCAGCTGTATTCCACATCCCCTATCTACCTCATTATCCCCCTCTTTCTTATATGTTGCTTTCCGCTGCACCCTTTGCGAAGAAGCATTCTATGCTTCTCTTGAATTTTAAATGGTTTCTCCCTATTCCACATTCATGTTTCTAAAAATCTCCTCGACGGTTATGTCAATAAGAGCAACACTGTCATCCGCCGCGCCATAATAAATATGCACCATATCCTTTTCTAAAATAGCGCCGCAAGTAAATACAACATTTCCGAAAAATCCTTCTGTTTCATAGCTCATGACAGGTTCGACCAGAGGGACCGCACTATTTGCCAATACAATCCATGGTTTCTCTAAATCCAGGAGCATTGCTCCAAGACAATAGGTGTTGTGCGATGTTGCTCCATGATAGATCTCCACCCATCCTTTTTTTGTCTTGAACGGTACCGCACCTGCTCCCACTTTTCCTCCAGACCAGGAATTCTCATTCGTGCCAAGCAGAATTTTATGATTTCCCCAACATTTCAGATCCTTTGATTCAGCAATCCAAATATCAGGTTTCCCGAAAACCGATCCGGATGGACGGTGTAATGCATAATATTTCCCATTGATTTTTTCAGGAAATATGACCACATCTTTATTGTCCGAGCAAAATATGATTCCCTCATTTATAAATGTTTTAAAATCGTTTGTCGAAACCAGTGAAACATTGATTCCATATTCGGAAGCAGAATCATATACAATATAATATTTATCATCGATATAAGTGATACGCGGGTCCTCTATTCCAAAGGATTCATATTTATTGCTTGCAACAATTGCAGGAAACTCATCCACTATAAAATTCACACCATCTGCGCTTCGGGCAATCCTTAAATGGGAAATCGAAGTCAGATGTTTCTGATTCTTCGAACCAATGATTCTGGCATCGGATAAATCAATGGAATTATCCGCTTTTTCATAAATCAGCTCCTCGATATTGTTTGTGTTTTCGATATAAATCGCACACATCACCGTGTCTTCCCGATTATTAACGATTTTTTCCGCAACTCGCAGCAGCAATAATGTTTCGTCTCCATATTTGATCGCTGCCGGATTGAAGACACCGACAACTTCATAATTTTCTCTGGAGGGTTTCACTTGATCTTTACGAATGATGGGGTTGTATTTGCATCGGTTCATTATTAACGCTCCCCTTTTTGTAACTTTACTTTTGATTATATCAGCATTTTTGTTACTTGTCAAACAGTATTTTAGATAGGTCTTTTATAGATAATTATGAATGTTTTTATTGTATATATTTAACATTACGCTATATTTTGAAATTTATACTAAATCATTCTATGGTTCGCACTATATCGCAATTACAGGTCAATGAATGTTACTCTATGTTAGGTTACATTCATGACTTCTGCGGGACCCTTGTCCCCGTTTTTGTGTAACTTTACATATTGCTATTTATTTGTTTATAGAATAGAATAAATCAAGAAACAACAAATTTGAAAGGATTTTAAAAAATGTGCGCAAAAAACGTCTCCATGCAAGATATCGCTAACAAGCTGGGCATATCAAAAGTTTCTGTATCAAAAGCGTTGAATAATCAGATCGGAATCAGTGATTCTTTGAAAACAAGAATAGTAGGCACGGCGTCAGAATTAGGCTATGTTAATAAACACAGCAACGCGATCGCCAATAATATCAAGCTCGCTTTTATCATATCGAAAGTATTCTTTATCGATAACGAGAATTTCTATACGCTTATTTATTATTATTTGAATAAAACCTGCTACTTGCACAATATTGAATTAACATTGTATGTTATCAATTCTTCGGATCAGGAGAAGATCATACTTCCTCCCAATTTGAACAATCATACTTTTTCAGCCCTTTTTGTTGCCGGTGAATTATCAAAAGAATATTTATCAGCGATTGAGAAGGTGAATCTGCCAACAATAACAATTGATTATTATAATCCGAATTATTCTTTTGATGCAATTGCAACAAACAATTTTTTCATTGGAAGTCTGGCAACAACTTATCTTATCAATAACGGACATCGGAAGATCGGATTCGTTGGCTATAATAAATACAGTTCCAATATAACGGATCGTTTTTTTGGATTTCAGAAAGCGCTGCTTTCCAATGGGATCGAGTACAACGAGAATTGGAATATCATTAATCATGATCCCGCCACCGGCTATTATACCTTTGATTTTAAATTGCCGGACGATCTGCCCACTGCATTTGTATGCCATTGTGATACCGCTGCTTATTATCTTATCCAAAAATTAAAAGCATCGAATATAATGGTACCGGACGACATTTCAATCATAAGCTTTGACAATACGGCGATCAGTGTGACCTCCAATCCTAAAATCACAACAATCGATATTGATAAAAAGGTTTTTGCCAGAGAAGCATACAATCAAATCATGCTGAGATTACAAAATCCCGGCATGCCTCCAAAGCTGATCAGCATTAATACGAGCATGATTGTCCGGGAAACGGTTAAAAATCTGAATTCTGTAACGTGATGCGCTCTGTGCTTAAAGAATTCCGGCTTTTTTCAAATAATCCGCACTGATCCTGACACTTTCAAGAGCAGGCCTTCTGCATCTGTCCTGTTCGACGATCAGCCATTGGATGCCCAGGCTTTCACAGGCATTGATAATCCCCTGGATGTCCATGATTCCGTTTCCAATCTCCGCGAACGGGGAAAGTTCGCTGTTGCGATCCGCATTTTTGTACCGGTCTTTCAAATGAATCATCCTTATTCGATTGGAATGGCTTTTTAAATACTCAATCGGATCGATGTCCATTTCCTGTACCCAGAACGTGTCCAGCTCGATCATCAGTTTTTTTGCATCGGTATTGGCCAGGATGATGTCCATTCCACAAGTATCGCCGAATTTTTCAAATTCAAAGTAATGATTATGGTAATCCAGCTGCAATCCGTTCTTTTGGCATTGCTCGCCCAGTTTTTGGAGGATGTCGGCAAATACTTGATAATCATGGACGTTTTTCCGCCTGTCTTCGGATAAATACGGAATGGTTATGTCTTTTAAGCCAAGTTCAAGGGCATATTCCATTTCGAAGTCTGCATCTTTTTCCATCCTCTCAATCGATATATGAGAGTTCATTGCGGAAAGATTTAAATCCACCAATGCATTTTTTAATTCTTTTGCCGTGTATCCGCCGTAATCGCAAAATTCTATTCCCCGATAACCCATATCGGAAACTTTTTTAAGCGTACCCAAAAAATCCTTTTGCATATCCTCCCGTACCGAATATAATTGCAAACCAATAAATAATGCCATTTATTTTCCTCCTTTTATAGTTTTGCAAGGGAGGCGCATTTCTTTTATTTTTGAAGAAATGCCCAAACGCTTCATTCCAGTTTGATTGGAAGCGTTTTTCCTCCTTTTATAGTTTTGCAAGGGAGGCGCATTTCTTTTATTTTTGAAGAA
>CAZJXH010000060.1:0-194 GCA_964549475.1 uncultured Oscillospiraceae bacterium | reverse complement strand
GATTGGAAGCGTTTTTCCTCCTTTTATAGTTTTGCAAGGGAGGCGCATTTCTTTTTTTTCGAAGAAATGCCCAGACGCTTCATTCCAGTTTGATTGGAAGCGTTTTTCCTCCTTTATTATGCAAATGCATTTCTAGCGATTAAAATAGAAAGGCATCCCTGTTTTTGCAGATTGATAAATCCCGTCTAAAATCT
>CAZJXH010000059.1:0-16544 GCA_964549475.1 uncultured Oscillospiraceae bacterium | reverse complement strand
TTGTATTTTCCGTACTTGGACTTGGTGTTGTCCACGATAACCCCCATGATCGGGTCATTGACTGCGTCAAATACCCTCGCGGCCAACAAGACGCCGGTCATCCACCACATGATTTGATCCGATAATTGCAGTACTTCAGTAAGATAAACAATCAGGAACATGCTCACCATCGTATAAAGCATGTCCCTCCCGACGGTGCCGAGACCAAAAGCGTACTTGTTGCGTGTGAAGATTTTCATAAATTCTCGTCCTTTCTTTTCTCTATCTAGATTTTATGGACAGCATTTTAAACGGGGGTTTCCTCTATGATATAAAGATTCGAACCGAAATCACCAACCAGCCGTGTCCTGCTGTTGTACCAGCTCCCCATGAACTGGTTGTCAAGACGGATGCCGGCGTGGAAAAGGTCTCCGCTGCCATGGTATTCTTCCTCACAGTCGGGAAGACGGTAGAACCGGTCAACCGCCCGGATAAGAAACCCGTCCGGATGGACTTTGAACGGCAGAAGAAAATTGATCAGCGCACCGAATCGCTTGATGGAAAGTCCGACCGGGAAGGTGCGAAGCTTGTATTTCTTCACTGGATCCAGGCCGCAAAGCGGCAGGATATCGTTGCTCTCGCTTGCGGACGAGACCGTCTGGAAATGCCCTGCGACCGCCTTGGACCGGTCTTTGGACACACAAAGCAGATCCACTTTGTTTTTCTTCTTTGGATCGAACCGATAGAGGGTTCCATATTGCAGAATGTGGCGATGGCTTTTATAGAAATCGATCTGTTTCCGGATCTCTTTCTTTTCGACGGAGGATAAATATTTCAAATCCATCTCATACCCGAGATTCCCGAAACACGCCATATGGAACCGCGCGGGCAGCGTGGTGCTCCTCAGGGTCTGCTGATGCGGGGCGCAGGACATATGAGCTCCTATGGTGGATAAAGGATAAAAATAGCTGAGGCCAGTCTGGATTTTGAGCCTTTCGACCGGATCGGTGTCATCGGAAGCCCAGATCTGCGGCGAGAAACAGAGCATTCCAAGGTCGAAGCGGTTTCCGCCGCTCGAACAGCTTTCCATCAGAATATGGGGCTTGTCTCTAAAAATCCGTGTCAGAATGTCGTAGAGTCCAAGGATATATTGATGAAAAAACATGCCCTGCGAGGCACCGAGCGTGGCGGAGTACATATCCGTGATATGACGGTTCATATCCCATTTGACATAGGAGATCGGATTGTTTTCCAGAAGCGCGCGGATGTTCCTGACAATATAATCCCGGACTTCCGGGTTGCACAGATCCAGCACCAGCTGGTTGCGTCCGTAATTCGGGGGACGGTTTGCAAGCTTTACGGCATACTCGGGATGCGCGCGGTAAAGGTCGCTGTCCTCGTTCACCATCTCCGGCTCGACCCAGATTCCGAACGACAGGCCCATCCGGTTGATTTTCCGGACAAACGGCGCAAGACCCCGGCGGAACTTGCGCCGATTCACATTATAATCTCCGAGACCTGCCTTGTCGCTGTCCCTTTTGCCGAACCATCCGTCATCCAGTACAAAAAGTTCCACACCCAGCGCTTTTGCCCGCCTTGCAAGACGGACGAGACTGCCCTGGGTGAACTTAAAAAAACAAGATTCCCAATTGTTGAAAACAACCGGCCGCTCTTTATCTTTATAATCTCCTCGAACAATATGGTGGTTGATAAAATCGTGGAACTGACCGCTGGCTCCGTTCAATCCTTTGTTTGAAAACGTCATGATCGATTCCGGTGTTTCAAACTGTCCGTTCTTTTCAAGGGTCCATTCAAAACAGTGCGGATTGATTCCGGCCATGACCCTTATCAAGCCGTGATTGCTGATTTCGACGCCTTCGTAATGATTGCCGCTGTAGACTAGATTGAATCCATAGACTTTTCCGTGCTCCTCGGTCGCAGTCCTTTCATAGAGCAGGATTCCCGGATTGTGGCGGTTGCTGGAAGCCCCCGTCGTGGATTCATTGACGTAAAGGCCATATTCCAAAGGCCGGGTGTGCCGGTTCGCTTCCTTGCTCCATCCGCCGTCCAGCGTAAGAAGTGCCATAGGAGAGGACAGGTTCAGATCCAGCATCATGCTCATCAGCTTGCGGATGACAAGGGATTTCTCATTATGGTTGACAAGGATCGTACGCCGGGTGATCACATCTGTTTCTTGAAAAACAGTGTAATACAGCAGAAGAGAAACCTGGTTTGGCGCATCCTGCAAGGTGATCTCCAGCGTCTGGCACTGATTTTCCTCCCCGTAAGCAGTCGGCAGATCAGGGCTTTTCTGATACCCGTCAAAAATCCGATGGGATACATAGGTGAAATCACAGACAAACGATCCATCCGGCATTTTGATTTCAACCGGAGAATGACGAAAATCCCCTTTCCCAACACCGGAATACTCCAACGTCAGGGTGTCGAGAGAATACAGGTCGTCGGAAGAGTCATAGGGGATTGTCGTCCCGATCATCGCGGTGTGTTTCAGCATCAGGGCGTCCAGATCCTGCCGCACAACTTTTTCCCCGTAATAAATGCTTTCCAGATGGCCGAATTTTGTAATTCGAGAGAAATAGCTTGTCTGTCTCGTCTCGAGATAAAAAACATTTTCCAAAAAGGTGATCATAATACAATCCTTCCTGTTTTTTAATCATACCTCGCATTCCTGTCCATCGAATCTATTTTAAAAGAATGCCCATTCCTATCCATCCATTCTGTTTTAACAGAATGCCCTCATAAGGCAGCAGAGATCCGTCAAAATCGGTTCGGTCACAGTTGGACAGGAGGACTTCCCCCTGACAGGGATAATGTGCAGGATTCCGGCTGAAATTGAGAATGACCAGGATCGACGGATTTCCATTGGAATCCGATTCGACTTTTTGTGATTTCCGACTGCCTGCCAAAGGCTCGGAAATGGGTTCTTGTCCGGCCGTGCTTTCGAGAACACGCTCATAGACAAACAGACGCCTTCCCGCTTTCACGGAGTGGAACGCTCCCTCCCGCAAAATCGCAGAACGTTTGCGAAAAACAAGCAGTTCTTTGTAAAAAGAGAGGATGGAGTCGCTGTCCGTCTGCTCCTGTTCGGCATTGATCTGCCGGTAATTCTTATTTACCCCGATCCACGGGGCTGACCCTGAAGTGAATCCTCCATGGTCGGCTGCGCTCCATTGCATCGGGGTTCTGGCATTATCCCGGCTTGTCCTCAAGATCATCTTCCAGCAGTATTTCTTTGAAAACCCAAGTCGCCTTGCAAGCCTGAATACATTATGGGATTCGATATCGACCACTTCATCCATGGAAGTGAAATCGAAATCAGTCATCCCGAGTTCCTGTCCCTGAAAAATGTAGGGGGTGCCCCGGAGGGTTAACAGCAGGATGGCCAAAAGCTTCGCGCTTCGTGCGTGATACATTCGGACATCGCCAAAGCGGGAGACACTGCGGGGCTGGTCGTGGTTTTCGAGATAGATCGCATTCCAGGAAAGCGCGTCCTGCCATTTGGAAAGAATTCTGAAAAGCTTCTTCGGCCGGAATTTCCGCTTGAACCATTTGACAATGACCTGGTCGCACTCCATATGCTCAAAGGAGAAAACCATATCAAGTTCGCCGCGGCTGACTTCGCACAAATCCCTGGCCATGGCGGGAGTCACAAACACCGTTTCTCCGACTGTGAAGCAGTCATAGGAAGAAAGAACCTCCTTGCGGAGTGTCTGCAAAATCTTATGCATTCCATCCTGGGAAATATAATGTTCCTGTCCGGTCAGAATCAGCCGTTTTTTCCCATCCTCCAAAGAACTTTTCCATATGATGTTGATCACATCACAGCGGAATCCGGCGATTCCCTTGTCAAGCCAGTACCGCATGATGTGTTTGATTTCTTCCAGAACCGCAGGATTGCGATAGTTCAGATCCGGCTGCTTCTTGGAGAAAAGGTGCAGATAATATTCCCCGCTGCATTCGTCGTACTGCCAGGCATCCTCTGCGAAAAAAGAGGTCCAGTTGTTGGGTGGCTTGCTGTTCCGGCCTTTGCGCCAGATATAGTAATCGCGATAAGAACTGGTTTTATCCCGGCTTTTGACAAACCATTCGTGCTCATCGGAGGTATGGTTGATCACCAGGTCCATAATAATCCGGATCCCGCGTTTCCCGGCCTGTTCGATCAGCATGTCCATATCGTCCATCGTGCCATACTCGGGGTTGATATCGAGATAATCGCTGATATCATACCCGTTGTCGTCATTCGGCGAACGATAAACCGGGGAGAGCCAGATCACATTGATTCCAAGCGCCTGCAGATAATCCAGCCGGGAAATAATTCCGGGCAGATCGCCGACCCCGTCTCCGTTCGAGTCTTGAAAACTTTTCGGATAAATCTGGTAAACCACTGCATCTTTCCACCAAGCACGCATCGCAGGCATTCCTCCATATCTTTGAAAATCAAATCAATTCATTGAAACAATTAAGCGAAGCCGGAAATTCTCAGATTGTCTTGTACTCCTGTCTGGCATACTCCTCGAAAAGCGCTTCGCTCACCCCGCGCTCCCGGATGATCCGACTGTAAAAATCACCGCTGCGCTTGACCGTTCGCGTTTGGCTTTCGTAATCCACATGCACCAGTCCGAACCGGGCGCTTTCTCCTTCCAGCCATTCAAAATTGTCGAGGAAGCACCAGTGATAGTAGCGCTCGACCGGCAGATCACTGTCACAAAGGACTTTCAGATGCTCGAAGACATAACGGCTCCGGAATGTGTCCAGATTGTCGCAGGTGCCATTTTCAGTAATATAGACCGGGGCTTTATATTGATTATACAAATCCCGGGAACAATCTAAAATTCCCTGAGGATAAATCTCCCATCCCAGGTCGTTGACCGGACAGTGCTTTCGGACCCCGTCGGCGAAACCGGTCACCGTGCTTCTGGAATAATAATTGATTCCGATAAAATCGTAATACCGGCCCGCAGCAACCCCTTTGATTCTTCCGATCGGGAATGCGGATTTGCCAAGCGACATCTCTTTCATGATCGCTGTCTGGAAAAACTGGCGCAGCAAGGCGGTACAAAGAAGGTGCCAGGGATTGAAACGATTTCCGGGTTCAAAGATACGGATATGGTTTGCAACGCCAACCCTGGTATCATCGAAACCCATTTCGGTCCGGATCCGATGGATGAGCCCATATGCAGCGATGTGGCATTTCACACAACTGCGGTAGACACGGATCACACTGGAAAAAGACTTCTTTCCCGGCGGCCAGGATCCGTAAAAATAAGAATTGGTGGCATAGACATTCGGCTCATTGATGGTGATGTATTCGCTTACCAAACCGCCAAGCGCATGAACGACTTTTTCGACATATCGCAGGAAAATTCGTTCGATCTCCGGACTTTCAAATCCGCCGATTTCTTCCAGCCACATGGGATTGTTGAAATGGTGAAACGTCAAAAGCGGCTCAATTCCGTTTTCTTTCAACAGAAGAAGCTCTTCCCGGTAATGATTCAGGGCATCTTGTGAAAACACCCCGTTCGCGGGTTCGACCCGGCTCCATTCAATCCCGAAACGGTAGACCTGGATCCCCATGGATGCAAGCATGGCGGTATCTTCGCGGAACCGGCCGTAATGGTCATCCGCACGGGCGGGATCGGACCCGTCCTTGATTTTTCCTTTCTTGTACCAGTCATTCCAATTGTGATTGGTGTCCCCGCCCTCGATTTGCGTTGCTGCTGTAGCAACGCCCAGCTTCATGGAATCTTTTAAAGCAAAACCTGCCATGAGAATCTCCCTTCACCATAAAGAATGTCCAATGAGCGTACTTTACAAACAAACGGAACAAGGTGTCTGTATCGAACAATATAGAGGCGCACATGCCAAAAATTTAAAAATGATAATTGAAGTTTATATCATTTATATTTTACTACTAATATTGCAATACGGCATCAACTTTTTTATACGGATCAGATTTTAAATCCGAATCCGAATCCGAATCCGAGTCCATTCTCGAGATATCCGGATGCTTGTCTGGCATGGTGCAAACGGTTATCTCCTGAATGATTCAACATTTGTGTTCAACTTGTGAAGAAAATATCATGAAAATAAAAGAACAGACGGGATTATCCTTGAAATAATTTTCACAATTCGAACAGCCAACATCAAATTTTAACATCTTATTGCTATACTGACATTATGGGTTATTAATTTTGTAATGAAACAAGGAGGGTTGACATGAGCCAGAAAACCGTAAAATGTGCTTGCTGTTCAAAAGAAGAAGAGCAGAAGTACAATGAGATTGCAAACATCATTGATCTTTACAAAGACAACGAAGGAAGCTTGATTCAGATTCTTCATCTTGCACAGGGAATATATGGTTATTTGCCGCTTGATCTGCAAAAATTCATTGCCAGTTCCCTGGATAAGCCGTTGTCGGAAGTATCCGGCGTCATTACATTCTATTCTTTTTTTTCCACCAAACCGCGTGGTGAACATACCATCCGGGTATGCCTCGGAACCGCATGCTATGTCAGAGGTGGAAAGAAACTGGTGGAACGGCTGCAAGAACTCCTGAATGTTCAAATCGGAGAAACGACCCAGGATGGGAAATTCACGTTTGAAATCGCACGATGCATCGGCGCATGCGGGCTTGCACCTGCCATGATGATTGACAATGTCGTGTATAAGCAAGTGAATGTGAACAAGCTGGAGTCCATTCTTTCAAAATATTAAGTCGCACAGGAGGGGGAAGAAAATGAGCAGTGATACGGTAAAAAATATCGCCGATCTGGAAAAGATCAAAAATAAATACAACAAAGACCTTGCGAAATATAAATATCAAGTACTGGTATGCAGCGGCGCCGGCTGCATTTCGTCCAATTGCGGAGACGTGAGAAATGCAATCCTGAACGAAATCAAGATCCATAAACTTGAAGACGAAGTGGCTGTTTATGAGACCGGCTGCATGGGGACCTGCGCAGTGGGCCCGGTTATCCTGATTCTCCCGGAACGGATTTTCTACACGGAATTGACGCCTGAGATCGCCCGGAATGTGATCAGAAGCCATATTATAAAAGGCGAGATTCTGGTTCAGCACACATTCTATGATCATTCGCTGCGCAAGCATGTGCCGAAGATCGACGAGATTGATTTTTTCAAAGAACAGGTCAAGATCGCTCTGCGGAACTGCGGAGCGATGGAATACAACAGCATGGATGCCTATATCGCAAGAGACGGATATTTTGCCTTGGCAGCCGCTCTTGGAGAGAAAACAAGAAAAGAAGTTATTGACGAGGTTAAGAAATCCGGATTGAAGGGGCGTGGCGGAGCGGGATTCCCGACCGGCATCAAATGGGAGGCCGGATACAATGCGAAAAGCGACCGCAAATTCATCGTATGCAATGCGGATGAGGGGGATCCGGGCGCGTTCATGGACCGAAGCATCATTGAAGGGGACCCTCATACTGTGATTGAAGGGATGATGATCGGCGGATTTGCGATCGGCGCCAGTATGGGTTATGTCTATATCCGGGCGGAATACCCCATCGCAGTGGAACGACTGACCGCTGCAATCGAAGAGGCGAAGAAACGCGGGATTCTTGGTACGAATATCCTTGGCAGCGACTTTGCCTTCAACCTTGAAGTCCGTATCGGCGCAGGGGCTTTTGTCTGCGGGGAAGAAACGGCACTTATGTCATCTATCGAAGGGAAAAGAGGAGAACCGAAACAGAAGCCTCCGTTCCCGTTTCAACGAGGACTGTTCGACCAGCCGACCATCATCAATAACGCAGAAACATTGGCAGCGATTCCGGTCATTCTGCTGAAAGGCGGGGAATGGTATTCCCAGTACGGAACGGAGAAGAGCAAAGGCACGAAAGTGTTCGCCCTGGCCGGCGATGTGGTCAATACCGGAATTATCGAAGTGCCGATCGGGATGCCGCTCGGGGATATCCTATTCAAAATCGGCGGCGGGATGCAAAAGAAGAAAAAATTCAAATCCGCCCAGATCGGCGGACCTTCCGGCGGATGCATCACCCAGGACAATCTGAATGTCAATGCGGATTATGAGTCATTGACAAAATTAGGAGCTATCATGGGCTCCGGTGGACTGATCGCCATGAATGAGGACACCTGCATGGTGGATACGGCACGGTTCTTCATGGATTTCATCCAGGACGAGTCCTGCGGAAAATGTGTCGCCTGCCGTGTCGGGACAAAGCGTATGCTGGAGATTCTTCAACGGATCACAAGCGGAGAGGGACAGGAAGGCGATATCGAACTGCTCGAGGAACTTGGCGAGACCATCCAGCAGACCGCGATGTGCGGACTCGGACAGACAGCACCCAATCCCATCCTCAGCACGATCCGTTATTTCCGAGATGAATATGAAGAACATATCAAAGACAAATATTGCCGAGCCGGCGTCTGTTCGGACCTGTTCATCTCTCCGTGCGAGAACACCTGCCCGGCCAATGTCAATGTTCCCGGATACATTGCGCTGGTAGCGGCGGGAAGGTTTATCGACGCCTATAACCTGATCAAACAGGAGAATCCGTTCCCCGGCATATGCGGACGGATCTGCACCCGTCCGTGCGAGCTTAAATGCCGGCGCGCTTCAACCGATGAAGCCCTGGCGATTTGCGATCTGAAGCGATTTGTAGCGGATTATGCATTCAAAAACGAGAAACCTTACAAGAGTGATATTGTATTTCCGAAAAACGGCAAAAGCATCGCCATCATCGGGGCTGGCGCATCGGGGCTTACCTGCGCGCACTATCTTGTCCGCATTGGATATACCGTGGATGTCTATGAATCCGAATCCGTCGCCGGAGGGGTCCTTGCCTTCGGCATTCCGGAATACAGACTGCCCAAGCACATTCTGGCTCATGAGATTGATCTGATCGCCCAGGCGGGGGTGACGATCAAACTAAATACAGAAGTCGGAAAAGACATCAGTTTCAAGGCTTTAAAAGTAGAGTATGATGCGATTTATCTTGCAACCGGAACACAGTTCCCGCAGAAGGTGAATATTCCCGGGGAAGAACTGCCCGGTGTCATTCATGGAATTAATTTCCTGAAGAACGTGAACCTCCAAAGAGACGTCAGGCTAGGGAACGTGGTCGCAGTCATAGGCGGTGGGAATACTGCGATTGATTCTGCCAGAACCGCGCTGCGTCTGGGAGCAGAGAAAGTCATTGTCCTTTACAGGCGTACCATCGATGCGATGCCTGCGTACGAGAATGAAGTCCAGGAGGCAATCGCCGAAGGAGTGGAAGTCATGGAGCTGGTAGCGCCCGTCCGGTTTGTGGAAGGGAAAGGCCGGGTCGTCAACAAAATCGAATGCATTAAAATGAAACTTGGCGAATTTGATAAATCCGGAAGAAGAAAATCCGTCCCGATTGATGACTCCAACTTTTTCATCGAAGTGGACAATGTCATTCCGGCTGTCAGCCAATATGCGGATCTTCCCTTTATTAAAAAAGGCGAGATCGGGGTGACTTCCTGGGGAACATTTGTTGTAGAAGCGGATACCCTGATGACAACGATGGATGGCGTTTTTGCCGGAGGCGATGTCGCACGAGGCCCGGATACCGTCATTCGAGCCATCGCGGATGGCAAGAAAGCGGCGATTTCAATCGACAAGTACCTTGGAGGAAAAGGAAAATTAAACAAAGGGAAGCCCATCGACATTCCGGATCGGTTCGACGAGGACGAGATTGTCGCCCATAAGCGCTATCCGGTCGATCTCCTGCCGGAAGACCAGCGGCAGGGTTCCTTCGACGAAGTTGTCATGGGGTACCATAAATTAAACGCGATGGCCGAAGCGATGCGCTGCCTGCGTTGCGATAGGAGGTAGGAAGGATATGATTAATCTAACAATCAATGGGAAACGAGTTGCCGTTCCAAAAGGCACTACCATCATGGAAGCCGCAAAAGCGAATAATATCAGCATTCCGAACCTGTGCTATCTCGAAAAGATTCATCAATTCGGCTCCTGCCGGATCTGTGTGGTGGAAGTGAAAGGCGCCAAGACCCTGCAGGCTTCCTGTATGACAGTCGTCACAGAGGGGATGGAGGTCAATACCAATTCGGATAAAGTCCGTAAAGCCCGCAAGGTTCTTTATGAACTGCTGTTATCGGATCATTCAAAAGAATGCCTCAGCTGCAAGCGCAATCAGAGCTGTGAGCTTCAGGAACTCGGGAAAACCCTTGGGATCGAAGAGACCCGGTTTGAAGGCGCCCATTCCGATCACAAGCTGGATGTTTCGGTTTCCATCACCCGCGATATGTCAAAGTGTATTTTATGCAGAAGATGCGTCACCGCCTGCAATGAAATCCAGGGTGTCGGGGTGCTGAATGCACAGAACCGGGGATTCAAGACCGTGATCGGACCTGCGATGGAACTGCAGCTAGGCGCGGTCAACTGCGTTTTTTGCGGGCAATGCACGGTTGTCTGTCCGGTTGGCGCCTTGAAAGAAACGGATTCGATCCAGAAAGTCTGGAGTGCGATCAATGACAAAAACAAACGGGTCATCGTCCAGGTGGCTCCCGCGATCCGCGTTGCTCTTGGAGAGGAATTCGGATACGAACCGGGCACACAGGTTACCGGGAAATTAGCGGCGGCGCTGCATACGATTGGCTTTGACGATGTGTTCGACACCAACTTCACGGCAGACCTTACGATCATGGAAGAAGGGACGGAACTCCTGCAGCGACTTGTCAGCGCGGTATCCGGACATGGCGCGGTGCTGCCGATGATCACAAGCTGCAGTCCCGGATGGATCAAATACATCGAGCATACCTATCCGAAGAAGCTGGATCATCTCTCGACCTGCAAATCCCCCCATACCATGCTGGGGGCTCTGGCAAAATCCTATTATGCCGGAAAGATCCATGTCGCACCAAAAGATATCTATGTTGTTTCGGTTATGCCATGTACATCCAAGAAGTTCGAGATCACCCGCAATGAAATGAAAAATGACGGAGAACCCAATGTCGATGCGGTTCTTACAACAAGAGAGCTCGCATGCATGATCAAAGAGGCGGGCATTGATTTCCGCGGACTTCCGGAGGAGGAATTCGACAATCCTCTGGGAATGTCCACCGGAGCCGCCGATATCTTCGGTGTCACCGGCGGCGTCATGGAAGCCGCCCTGCGTACGGTATACGAACTGGTGACCGGGCGGGAACTGCCATTCGAGGGATTGCACGTCACCCCGATTGTAGGTCTTGAACGCGTGAAGGAAGCAGAGATCAAAATTGAAAATCCAGTGGAAGCCTATAAACTGTTTGATGGAGTCACGATCAAAGTTGCGGTGACAAGCGGATTAAAGGGTGCGAACCAGCTAATGGAGCAGATTGCCAAAGGCAATTCCCCCTATCATTTCATTGAAGTGATGGGATGCCCCGGCGGATGCATCACCGGAGGCGGACAGCCGAGATCGAGCGATCCGGATGTCCGGATGAAGCGGCTCCAGGGAATCTACAGGGAAGACGAGGGCAAAGTGCTTCGGAAATCCCACGAGAACCCCTATGTTGATTCGATTTACAAAGAATTTCTTGAATATCCGGGCAGTCATTTATCCCATGAACTGCTGCACACACATTACGTAAAACGCGGGGAATATAACGAGCTTACCAGCGAACGGTTTGTGGTTGATATGCCGAAACCATTAAAAAAAGCAGCCTCGCCGGCCAGCCCGATACAGAAGGTCGGATCCGCAGGACAGGCTCCGACGCGCAAAGCAAGAGAAGAATTGGAATCCGAGAAAATTCTGGCGCTGGAAGCCGAAAACCGAAAACTCAAAGGGGAACTGGATGATACGCTTGAAACCGTGGAAATATTCAAACAGGTTATTGCTGATTATACAAGCAAGCGAAAATAGAATATTTTAATTCTATGGGTTTGCAGAACCGTCAAATGGCATATCTCCTGTTTGACGGTTCTGTGTCTGTTTCTTTATGGCATTCGGCTTTTAAAGTGTCAAATGTTATTGTATAATAGGAATGTTGCCTAGTACTTTGTTAACTCTAATTCCATATGATACCGCCGGTTAAATTCCAGTATGGCTGCGTTGGTGTCAATTATCCGACGCCTTGTCCTATAAAAATTTTCCTCGTCGGATATATATTTTTTAGAGATTACAAGGCATTCGCTTGTTACACTTTCTTCGACCATGGAGGATGAATGCATGGATAATGTCAGACTGCTGCTTGTTGATTTTGATATTGTGTTTCGGAACTCCGTGAAGGAATTTATCCTTTCCAAAGGCTATTTTGTCGACGAGGCGGCGGATGGAATTGCTGCAATCAAGCTATTTCGACGAAATGATTATAATCTGATTCTCCTGGATGCAGCGGTTCCGGAGCTTGAGGCGCGGCTTGTATGCACCCAGATTCGGAAAGTATCGGATGTTCCGATTCTGATCACAAGCTCTCCTTGTGACGAAAACGAAAAACTGTCTTTTTATGAGCTCGGTATCGATGATTTTATCATCAAACCCTTTTCTTGTGAGGAACTGATGGCAAGGATCAAGGTGTTTCTACGCCGGACAAACGGACTGAAGAACATTCCGACTCATACGGTGTTTTGCAATGGAATCCATATCGACACATTATCGCGTACGGTATCCATCAACGACAGAGTAATTCAACTGGCTCCGAAAGAATATGAACTTCTTCTGTTCCTGATACAAAATCCAAACAAAGCGTTTTCGAGAGAGAACCTCCTGAATGAAGTATGGGGACGGGATTTTTTCGGTTCGGACCGGACGGTCGATACCCATATCAAAACCCTTCGCGAGAGCATCAAGCCCTGCCACAACTGCATCATCACCGTTTGGGGCTTTGGATATAAATTCGCAACATAAATTGGCTATACTAAAAAATACAATTGCCGGTGTCTCGGGGATTTTGCTCTGGATAATCGGCAATTCGACTATTTATAGGGCTTGAAGGATTTGAGGCGCAGGGCATTGGTCAGGACGGATACCGAACTCAGTGACATCGCGGCCGCTGCGATGATCGGATTCAACAAAGGCCCGCCGAACAAATGGAGAAGCCCCGCTGCGATCGGAATGCCCGCGACATTATAGCCGAACGCCCAGAACAGGTTCTGCCTGATGTTCCGGATGGTGCTTTTACTGAGCTGGATGGCTGTGGCAACGTCCATCAGGTCGCTTTTCATCAGGACGATATCCGCGGATTCCATCGCGACATCCGTGCCGGAGCCGATGGCGATGCCGATATCCGCCTGTACCAAAGCAGGCGCGTCGTTGATTCCGTCTCCGACCATCGCGACGAGACGGCCTTCCGCCTGCAGTTTCTTCACTTCATTGGATTTGTCCTGCGGCAGCACTTCGGACAGGACACGTGTGATGCCGACCTGTTTTGCGATTGCCTGCGCGGTTTTGCTGTTGTCTCCGGTGATCATGACGGTTTCAATGCCCATGGACTGCAGCCTGGCGATGGCTTTGGCGCTGCTTGCCTTCACGACATCCGCCACGGCGATGACCCCTGCAAGCCGGTTGTTTTGAGCGATGAACATCGGTGTCTTTCCTTCGGAAGCAAAGACATCCGCCTCTTTTCCCAGGGATTCGAGCGGGATGCTTCTTTCTGCCATCAGTTTTTCGTTGCCGAGAAGGATCCGGACTCCATCGATTTCCACTTCGATGCCAAGGCCGGTGATGGCATTGAAACGGTCTGTTTTCAGCAAGGCGAGATTTTCTTTTTCCGCACCTCTTACAATCGCTTCGCCAAGGGGGTGTTCCGATCCTTTTTCGGCGGACGCGGCGATTTGAAGAAGCCGGTTTCTGTCCATTCCGGGCACCGGAACAATATCAGTCATTTCAGGCTTGCCTTCGGTGATGGTTCCGGTCTTGTCAAAGATGATGGTGTTGATTTTATGGGTGGTTTCAAGCGCACCGCCGCTTTTGATCAGAATTCCGTTTTCCGCTCCTTTGCCCGTCCCGACCATGATGGCGGTGGGAGTAGCCAGTCCCAGTGCGCAGGGGCAGGCGATGACAAGGACAGAAATGAAAATGGTGAGGGAGAACACCGCGGATTGGCCGCTGATCGCCCATGCCAGCGAAGAGAGAAGCGCGATGGCGAAAACGATCGGAACAAAATATCCGGATACGATATCGGCAAGCTGCGCAATGGGCGCTTTGGAACCCTGCGCATCTTCGACCAGCCTGATAATTTGCGCCAGTGCCGTATCTCCGCCGATTTTTGTTGTTTTGAAGCGGACCGAGCCGTTTTTATTGATGCTGGCGGCATAGACCTTGTCACCGGCAGTCTTATCGACCGGCATGCTCTCGCCTGTCAGCATGGACTCGTCGATGGCGGTCTGTCCCTCGGTCACGACTCCGTCCACCGGGATTTTTCCACCGGGTTTGACAAGAATGATATCACCGATTTCGACTTCATCGATGGGGATTTCAACTTCACTGCCTTCCCGGATGAGTATCGCGGTTTTGGGCGCAAGACCCATCAGCTTCTTGATGGCTTCCGATGTTTTGCCTTTTGATACGGCTTCAAGGGATTTGCCGAGCAGAATCAGCGTGATGATCACGCCGGCTGTCTCAAAATAAAGATGTTCGACTGCATCATGGCTGCCGGCGAGGATCTGAGCGACGGAATACAGACTGTAAAGAACCGCCGCCGACGTTCCCATCGCAATCAGGGAATCCATGTTCGGACTTCTCTGGATCAGCGCTTTGAATCCCACGGTGTAGAATCGATATCCTACAATGATTACTGGAATAGTCAAACAAATCTGTACGATGGAGTAAGTCAGCGGATGATCCATCATGTTCAGAAACGACGGAATCGGAAAATGAAGCCAGGATACCATCGAACCCATGGCAAGATAGAGAAGCGGAACGGAAAAGAGCGCCGAGATCCGGAATTTTCTCCATAGCGTTTTGATCTCCTTTTCTTTCCGTAATTTGTCCTTGTCTACGATATTGGCTTTTTCGGCATCCAGGACTTTGTAACCGATTTTTACGATGCTCTGTCTGATTCCGGAAAGCTGGATCTTTTGTGGATTGTATTCAACTGTTGCTTTTTCTGTCGCAAGGTTGACCGAGACACGGGCGACTCCATCGAGTTTCCCAACGGTCCTTTCGATGGCCTGTGCACAGGAGGCGCAGGTCATCCCGCTGATCGGAAGGGAGACGGTGCTGTTCGAGGACTCTTCCAATACGCCGTATCCGGCTTTTTCGACGGTTTCTTTCAATAAGGCGGGGGAAGCCTTTTCGCTTTCGTATTCCACCGATAATTTTTCGGTGGCCAGATTGACAAAGGCGTTTGTCACCCCGTCGACTTTTGCAACCGCTTTTTCAATGCGCTGGGCGCATGCGGCACAAGTCATGCCAGTTATATTCAGTGTCTGTTTTTGTTTCATTGACGATTCCCATCCATTCTTTTATTTGGAGACTGCCGCTCCGCGGTGTTTGTCAAACTCTGTCAAGCACAGCTGTGGTATTCATTCCCTTTTTAATCAATTTTACAGGAAGTTTCTAGAGAATGCGGATTCCCATGTTACCTATATTCCAGTATATCTTTATTCTTCTTCCTGCTTTGCCTGATGGAACATGAGCGGAACATGAACGGAACATGAACGGAACATGAGCGTGAAATGAAATATGGGGACGGTTCTTATGTTGCATAAACGAGATAAAATGCAACATAAGAACCGTCCCCATATTTCGCCCATGTTTTGTCTTTTAAAATTCCCCCTGTTTTGTCATGTTCAAGATACTTTTACCTGAGAAGAACTTCCAGGCTGATGTTTTAACAAAGATGGACATTTTATATTGCGATTTTTAAGGTCTGACTGCACTTTTTGAGCTGGTTGTGCGGACATTTGTAAAGTGGTATAATAATCGCGTCTGTTTAGGAATTTATTATGAGGCATGTCATCGTGAAACCAGTAAAAAATAAAAGCACCAGTGTTCCATGGAACAGCAATGTAATCAACAGGAAGGGCTTGAGCAAAAAAAACCTGCCCTATATTTTTGTCTGGATCATATACTATGCATGGGTGGTGGCGTTCTCAACCTGGTGGACGGCATCTCCCCTAAAAGAACATATTTTCAATATAGAACTCCGAAATATCATGCATACGGTAAATCTTGCATCCTCTGCTGTATTTATCCTTTTCATGCGGCGGGAATGGTTTGTAAAAACCGTTCGAATCGGAGCTGTGCTGGTTATTGTCGGGATGGCTGCGTTTATCGCTGTTCCGGTTGCATCGCTGCGGACTGCAGCTGCTGTCATCATCGGAATTTCGATGGGTTGTGTGAATATCAGCATCCTGATGCCGTTTGTTTTCGCCCTTAATAATACAGAAAAGCTCTATGCAGCGGTCGGTGCGAATGCGCTGATTCAAATCATTTCATTCATCATGGAAGCTCAGCCTGACAGCGGCTTTCTAGAAGACAATGATATGTGGATTTCCTTGATCATCCTGGTCATAGTACTTGCTGCCGTTTTATTCTTCAAAAAGGATAGTATTAAGATGGACAAGATCGGAAGAAGAATGGATACCCCGAAACTTC
>CAZJXH010000058.1:0-16596 GCA_964549475.1 uncultured Oscillospiraceae bacterium | reverse complement strand
ATGAAAACGGAATCAATTTTCCGGTTTTAAAGGAACTATGTGAATTCCATATCGCGAATCATACCGATGCGATTGTTGTCGCCGGTACCACCGGAGAGGCTTCCACCATGCCGGACGAAGAGCATCTTGCCGTTATAAAGTTTGTTGTGGATGTTGTAAACAAAAGAATTCCCGTTATCGCCGGAACCGGAAGCAACGATACTTTGCACGCAGTCGAGCTGAGTGTCAAGGCACAGAAGACCGGAGCGGATGCGCTGCTTTGCGTCACCCCGTATTATAACAAAGCATCCCAGAAAGGATTGTTTCTCCACTTTGAAGCAGTCGCGAAAGCCGTCGATCTCCCGATCATCGTTTACAATGTCCCCACAAGAACTGGTGTGAATATCAATCCGGAAACCGCAAAGCGCCTTTCAACCATTCCGAATATTGTCGCGATCAAGGAGTGCAATCTGGCACAAGCGCCTGAAGTCGCTCTTCTTTGCGGAGACGAATTGACCATTTATTCAGGAGATGACGGTATTATTCTTCCTATTCTATCGTTGGGTGGCAAAGGGGTTATTTCCGTTATGGCCAATATCATCCCCACCGAAACGCATCAGATTGTCGCATCGTATCTGTCTGGTGACAACAAAACCGCGCTTGCGCTTCAATTAAAATACATTCCGCTCATCAAAGCATTGTTCAGCGACGTGAATCCTATTCCGGTCAAGGAATCGATGAACATCCTGGGATACAACGCAGGCGAATGCCGGATGCCGTTGTGCGGCATGACAGAAGCCGCTCATGACGCACTGGTCAAGACGCTGGCATCCTATGGCGATATTCAGAAAGGGAGGGGTTAAAGTGAAAACGAAAGTCCTTCTTCATGGATGCAATGGCCGGATGGGGCAGGTCATTTCTAAAATTTTAGAGGAAGATGAGACCTGCTGCATTGTCGCGGGGGTTGATCTGGTGATAAAAGAGAATTTTTCTTATCCGGTTTATGCCAATGCGGCTGATTGCCATGACGATATCGATGTGATTATCGATTTTTCGAATCCTGTCGCCTTCCCTGCGATCCTGGCTTTTGCCGAAAAAAGGAAAACTCCGGTTGTGTTTGCGACGACGGGCCTGTCACCTGAACAGAAAGGTCAATATCTTGCTCTTTCCGCGAACGTTCCGGTTTTTGCGTCCGCAAATATGTCCCTTGGCATCAACATGCTGATTCAACTGGCTCAGAAGGCGGCTGCGATATTATATCCGGAATTTGACATCGAAATCGTCGAAGCCCATCACAATCAAAAGCTTGATGCACCGTCCGGAACCGCCCTGATGATTGCGGACGAAATCAATCAAGTGACGGATGATTCCATGGAGTATGTCTATGACCGGCATAGCAAACGGGAGAAGAGGGATGTGAAAGAGCTCGGCATCCATTCCATCCGCGGAGGCTCCATTGTAGGCGACCATACGGTTTATTTCGCCGGAGCACAGGAGGTTCTCGAAATCACCCATCGCGCTCAATCCCGTGAAATATTCGCGCGCGGAGCGATTGCCGCGGCAAAATTCCTGGTTTCACAGAAACCTGGCCTGTATTCTATGAAAGAGCTCATTGGGAATTAATATTCATTGAGCGGTCTTCTTAAGAATGGAAGACTTTTTGTAGTATCCGGAATAATTCTTACAGGAAATTAATAAAACCCGCTAAGGCAAATGAACTGGTGTCAGTTCATTTTAACTGCCCTAGCGGGTTTATTTTTAGTGGTACGGAACGGTCCTGCTAATTAGCGCTTTTGGTATCCACATCTTTAAAGATCGGGGTATCCTTGTTCTCGTTCTCGTTTTCGGCTTGCTCTTCCAGCTTCTTTTGCGCTTCTGCTTTCTGTATGGGGTCAATCATATATTTCTTTAGCTGACGGTAAACCTGAAAATTTGACAATAACAAGCTGAACCCGAATCCAAAAAGGATATAGTAGAAAAAACAGATGATTATTCCAAGCGTACCGAGAAACAGGATACTGATAAAAGGAAGAATCAGTGTCAAGAGCAAAGTAAGAAGGAAAACTCCCAGATTACTTGGCAGTTTTGCCGCTGTGAACAAAAACGCATTTTTATATATCTGGCTGATTTTTAATTGGAATGTGACCATGATCGGATAAATGTACATTTGCATCATCGCGAATAAAACAAGCATGGTGGAAAACAGCGCCGTTAAGACGCCATTCACCAAAGCGTTTGAAAAAATCAAGCCGCTTGAATAGGACCAGATGTTGACACTCAAAACAATAAACACCCCTGTGCTGATCAGGCTGGTGATAATGGATTGCTTCATGTTTTTCTTCGCCTGCTCTTTAAAATCAAACCAAATAAACGCATGCTCCTCTTTTGCATAGTTTCTGAAAATATAGTTGATTCCAGCTTGGACAGGTCCGCAGACCACCAGTTGGATGCCAACGAGAGCCAGTGAAAAAACAATATTCAATTCCAGAAAAATCAAGGAGGCGGTTGTCGCCGGATCGAAATCACTCGAACTTTGTGCCATGATCTCACTGGAGGTCAATAGTTTCTTTATTTCTTCCAATTGCATAAAGGGGAAGATCGCAGGAAAAATATACGATCCAAGAAACAACGCAAGGGCGATCACCGGAAGGCTTAGGAGAACAAATATAATATTCACTTGGATGATTTTCCAAAATTTACGGCCTGCAATCGCAAAAAATGTTCGTACTGGGCCATATACCGGACCATTCGCATAAACACCGGGGCCCTCTTTGCTATAATCAAACAGTCCAAAAAAACCAGCCATTCTATTTCCTCCTCATTTTCTATATGACAATTCAATCTGTAATCGAATTAATTATACCCATTCATGGACGGAAGCGAAAGGGCGAATTATGTCATTTCTATGAAATCTTTCATGCTTTCGATTGTTTTATCGATAATTTCGAGAGATCGGTGTGCTATTTCTAAATTTCTCTCTTCCTTTTTTCTGATTTTCTGGCCAATCGGGTCAACGATACCAAAATTTGCATTCATCGGCTGGAAATGCTTCACATGGATATCGGATATGTAATGAGCCAAAGCGCCTGTTACAGTCGTTGTCGGGAAAACCAGCTTTTCTTTCCTCCCGGAAAGATACAAAGCGGCGTTGATTCCGGCCATCATACCGGACGAGATGGATTCGACATATCCTTCCACCCCGGTGATCTGTCCAGCGAAAAAGATTCGCGGATGCTGGATGGATTGATAAGAGGAATCAATGAGCCCCGGTGATTTTAAATAAGTATTCCGGTGCATCACGCCAAAGCGGATGAATCGGGCATGTTCGAGTCCCGGAATTTTATGGAAGACACGTTCCTGTTCATTGAATTTCAGGCGGGTCTGGAATCCGACAAGATTGAAAAGGCTGGCTGTATGATCATCCTGCCGCAACTGGACACAGGCATAAGGCTCCTTTTCTGTTCTGGGATCAATCAGACCGACTGGTTTCATCGGACCGAAACGGATGGTGTCTTCTCCCCGCTGTGCCATGGTCTCAATCGGCATGCACCCTTCAAAAATCGCATTGGAATCAAATTCGTGAATCGGAGCCACTTCCGCCTCAACCAGTTCTTTCCAGAAGCTTTTATATTCTTCTTTATTCATCGGACAATTGATATAGTCATCGCCGCCCTTTTGGTATCTGGACTGTTTGAATGCGATTCCCATATCAATGGAATCCGTTAAGACAATCGGAGCTGCGGCATCAAAAAAATACAGGCTCTCCATCCCCAGTGTCTTGCGGATATCTTCAAACAAGGCACCTTGTGTCAAAGGGCCTGTCGCAATAATGACACAGGGATCCGAAGGAATTGCCTGGACCGTCGCTTCCGAGATGCGAATGAATGGGTTTTGCTTGATTGCATTGGTGACATATTCTGAAAAAAGCTCCCGGTCGACTGCCAGTGCGCCTCCTGCAGGAAGCTGCGTATGTTCCGCAGCTTCCATCAGCAGAGAGCCGATATGCCGCATCTCTTCTTTTAGCAGTCCACATGCATTTTCGATTCGATTCGCTTTTAGCGAATTGCTGCACACAAGCTCTGCAAAAAGATTGGAATGATGGGCCGGTGAGCATTCCCTGGGTTTCATATCCACCAGGTTGACAGAAATACCAAAACGCGAAATCTGATACGCCGCTTCGCATCCGGCAAGTCCGGCGCCGACAACGGTTGCACAAAGATTGCTTTTTCCCTCTCCATCCGGGATTGCGGTTCCTGATAAAGGGATGTGATCCTGTTCCGGAAATGAATGTTCTTTCACTTTTCGGCAACCTCGATTTTTTCTTTTTTCTTGTTGGTCTCACAATCACGGTTTCCGCATTTAGGGTAGGATCTTCCCTTGAATCGTTTCAATACCATATAGGATCCGCATGTTTCGCAGGTTTTGCCTTCCAAAGGCAGATCCCAGCTGATAAACTTGCAGTCTTTGTCTTCTCCTTTTTTATCACAGACATAAAACTTGCTTCCTTTGAATTTCTTGGATGTCTTGATCAAGAGACCGGATCCGCATAACGGGCATTTGCCTTTTACTTCCTGATCAATATTCTTGGAATATTTGCATGTCGGATAATTCTTGCAGGCGGCGAATTTACCATATCGTCCTTCTTTTAAAAGGATGGGCGCTCCGCATTCAGGGCAGGTCTCACCGGTTGGGATCTCTTCCATTACTACTTTTTCCAATGTTTTGGAGGCAATGTCGATCTGCTCGTGAAAAGGAGGATAAAAGTCTTTCAAGAGCTCAATCCAGTTCTTTTCGCCTTCTTCCACTGTATCCAGCAAATTTTCCATATCTGCGGTAAAATGTTCATCGACAATATTCTGAAAACTGCCCTTTAACAGATCGGTTACCACTTTCCCGAGTTCGGTCGGCAATAGATATTTTTTATCTTTTTCTATGTATTTTCTGTCCAGAACATTGGAAATGGTTGGCGCATAAGTCGATGGCCTCCCGATTCCTTTTTCTTCCAGTGCTTTGATCAGCGATGCTTCCGTGAATCGGGCAGGAGGCTGCGTGTATTTTTGCTCAGGAAGTATTTTTTTACATTCGACGGTTTCCGATTCGGATAATTCCGGAATTTTTTCTTTTGATTCTGCCTCCTCGGATTCTTCCTGCTGTTTTTCTTCCACAAGATCGGGCTCATTTTGAGCTTCCTGTTCTCCGTAAAGAGTCAAAAAGCCCGGAAATACAATCGTCTCTCCTGTCGCGCGGAATATCTGATCCGATGCTTTTACATCCACTACAACGGTATCAATCGATGCGTCCGCCATTTGCGAGCCCATGAAACGGTTCCAGATCAATTTATATAGCCTGTACTGATCATTGGACAAGGATTGTCGGATACTATCCGGGTCAATGTTGAAATGAGCGGGTCGGATCGCCTCATGGGCATCCTGTGATTTATTTTTATTTTTATATCGCTTAATTGCTTTCGGCAGATAGGATGCGCCGTACTTGGCTTGAATCAGTTCGCGGATTTCTGCGATCGCATCGTCGGAAGAACGGACGGAATCGGTACGGATATAGGTCACCAAAGCGGTTTGTCCCAGATTCTCCAGTTCGATTCCTTCATAAAGCTGCTGGGCGACACTCATGGTCTTTTTGGATGTATAACCCAGGTTCCTCGAGGCATCCTGCTGCAATGTGCTTGTCGTAAATGGTGCGAAAGGCTGTTTATGCTTATTTCCCTTTTTAATAGAATGGACGATATATTGGCTATTCTTTATTTTTTCTAAAACATCTTTGACTTCCTGCTCGTTGGTCAGTTTGCGTTTGGATGTTTTTTCCTTAATCAGTTCTCCATAATATTTTGCCTTGAATTCTGCGTTTTTATCCATCTTTTTGATGATTGCTGTTATATTCCAGTACTCTTCCGGAATAAAATCCCGGATGTCCTTTTCTTTATCGACAATGAGTCTGATGACAACCGACTGGACCCGTCCGGCGGACAATCCTTTTTTTATTTTTTTCCACAGCAAGGGACTTAATTCATATCCAACCAGCCGGTCGAGTATTCTTCTCGCCTGCTGGGCATTGACAAGATCCATGTCGATCGCTCTGGGATGTTCTATCGCCTCTTTCACTGCGGTTTCTGTTATTTCATTGAAACTGATCCGGCATTCACTTGCCGGGTCGATATGCAATATAGTGGATATATGCCAGGCAATCGCTTCTCCTTCACGGTCAGGGTCAGTCGCGATATAGACTTTTTCGGAGTCTGCTGCAAGAGAGATCAATTCCTTGATTACCTTGTCTTTGCCCTTCATCGGGATGTACTTTGGTGTAAAGTCATTTTTTACGTCGACTCCCAGAATAGCGGATGGCAAATCCCTTATATGTCCAACGGAAGCCGCAATCCGATATTTTTCTCCCAGATAGCGCCCGATGGTTTTTGCTTTTGCAGGGGATTCAACAATTACTAGATTTCTTTTCATCTTGTACCATTCCCTTTTCTATTTTTAACTGGTTCATCATCAATGAATTATTTCATTCTTTATAATTTATACTTTATTTATAGGAATCTGTCAAAGAAAATCTTCCATTCCTGAAAATTATTTCCCCGGAAAGCTCCAGAAAAGAGAGCATTTCAGAGGCTTTCGACACTGGTATGTCAAGGTTTTCCGCTATTTCGTCCATTGTTTTTTCGGTATGCGAAAGAATTGTCTGGATTGTCCTATTTTTTTTCCTGGTTGTTCCTGAATCATCGAGATCCGGATCCATCAGGCGCTGGATTTTTGGAAACGGAATCTTCCACAGCATGTCTTCCACCTCGCATAAGACACAGGCGCCGTCTTGAATCAGTTGATTCGTTCCGGAACTATGGGTTGAAAAAATACTGCCGGGTACTGCGAACAAATCTCTTCCCTGATCTCCCGCATATCCTGCGGTGATCATTGTCCCGCTCTTCTTTGATGCCTCCATGACGGCGACGCAATCGGACAATCCACTGATAATCCGGTTTCTGGCTGGAAAATAGGTCTTGTATGGCTGGGTTCCCGGTGGGCATTCACTTAAAATCAATCCATGTTTCATAATTTTTCTCATTAGTTCTTTGTTTTCGGGGGGATAGACAATATCAAGTCCGCATCCCAATACTGCAATCGTCATCCCTTGATGATCCAATGCCGTCTGATGGGCAAGGCTGTCAATCCCTCTGGCCATCCCGCTGATGACAACGATATCCCGTTTTGACAGCTCGGTTACAATTTTTTTTGTCACGGCTTCTCCGTATGGTGTGGGTGTCCTGGTTCCGACAATCGCCACACTGTATTCCTGTTTTAATATTGTTTCGTGATTTTCTCCACATATATATAGCAAAGCAGGAGCAGAAGAAATTGTCTTTAATTTTTCGGGATATAATTTGTCTAAATAAGTCAAAAGTTGTATTCCGTTTTTCTGGGCGGCCAATCCTTCTTCTTGCGCATTTTTCCGCTGATTGCCATCATGCAGGAATCCAGCGGTTTTGGATACTTTTTCGGGCGGCCCCGAAATCAATTCAAGGATTGTTTTTGGATTCAGTTCATAAAGCGGTCCGATTCCCCCTGCATAGTCCATCAGTTGGACAGCAGTTCTGCTGCCAAGACCTGCGGAGCGGATCATCTTCGACAGCCATATTCCTGCAGTCAGCCGGTCGGTTTCTTCCTTCATTCGTTGATTTCCTCTCTTCTTTGTCCAATCTTCTTTTTTTTAATCGTCTTATTTGTTTAATCGTTTTTGCTTGTTCTTCTTTTAGTATAATCTTCTTATTGTTTAATCATCTTTTTCAGGTTTCTTTTTTATATCCGCTTTCTTTTCCATTATTTTCTTTTCTCATTTTTTTCGAAATTGCAGAGCCTGTGCAATATGATTTGCCGTTATTCCCTCCTCTCCGTCATAATCTGCAATTGTTCGTGCAATCCGAAGTATTTTTTGATAGCCTCGGACACTCAAGTCAAGCCTTTCGCTTGCATCGGCGGCGAATCTTGCCACCTCATCGCTAATTTCGAAAACAGAAGATATCAGTATGGATGGCAGCCGCGAATTGTGCATCGGCTTGATTTTATGCTTAAGGCATCGTGTGTGTTGTATCTTCCATGCCTGATCCACTTTTTCCCGGATTGCCCGGGATTCGTTTGCTGTGGATTCCTGGATGCTGTGATTCATTTCTTGTGAATGAACTTTGCTTAGTTCTACATACAAATCCATTCGGTCCATGATCGGGCCGCTGATATTGGAAAAATATTTCTCGACGGATTGCGGAGAGCAGGAACACGGATTCTTGTGGTCCCGTTCCAGCATATATCCACATCTGCAGGGATTCATCGCACCGACAAGAATGAAATCCGCCGGATATTCCATGGAATACCGGCATCTTGAAATTCGGATCTTCTGTTCTTCCATGGGCTGCCGCAGCATATCCAGAATTGTTGTTGAAAATTCGTTCATCTCATCAAGAAATAGAATCCCCTTATGTGCAAGAGTGATCTCCCCGGGAGCGGGATAGGACCCGCCGCCCGTTATAGATGCCAGTGTCGCATTATGATGCGGTGCACGGAAAGGACGCTCATCCATAATACCATCTCCGGCTTTCAACAATCCACAGGAACTATATATTTTTGTCACTTCGATTTTTTCTTCCTGGTCCAATCTCGGCAACAGTCCCGGCAGGATGCCTGCAAGAGAGGTTTTACCGCATCCGGGGCTTCCGATCATCATCAAGTTGTGTCTGCCCGCCGCTGCGATCTGAAGAGCGCGGACGCCCTGTGGCTGCCCGATGATGGTTGATATATCCCGGATGGAGGAAGAGGAATGGTTCTGTTCTTCGAATAATTGTTTCTGATCCGGCCATGGATGCCTTGTATCCAGTAATTCAATCGTTTCTTTCAGCGTCTTTACCCCAACAATCCGAATATTTTCTATTCCGATTCCCTCATTTAAATTATTGAATGGAATGATCATGAATGGAATGCTTTCCGATCGGGCTGTCAGGATTCGATTGATCGATCCCGGAATGCTTCGGATCTCCCCTTTTAGAGACATTTCACCGGTTATGCAGATTGGCTCGTCCGGCGGACGGATCTGTCTGGATGCGATCAGGATTCCGATGGCGATCGGCAGGTCGAACGCCGTACCCTCCTTTCGAATAAAACCCGGTGCCATTCCTACGGTAATCCGTCCGTTTGGAAATTCGTAGTCATTGTTTTTGATTGCGGCATGAACCCGATTTCTGGATTCCCGGATCGCAGAATCGCCCAATCCCACGATTTCAAAGCTGGATAAGCCCGGTAGAATCGAAACTTCAATTTCGACCTTGACTCCTGTTATTCCGTAAAGAGCGCAAGAAATTATTTTACTGTATCGGTACGAGACCACATTGATTCCTCCAATTCACTTAGAAAATAGACAAGTCTGCATAATGAATATAATAATCTATTTTCACACTCGGCCAGTACCATTTTAAGTCCCTAAAAACCGCCATTTTCGTGCAAAAGACAGCAATAATCTACAAATCCCCTTCCGTAAGACTCTTTCGCCGGTTTCATCGTTTTCTCTCAGGGCAATCGCGTATAGGTATTGCTCATTTTTCACAGGAAGATTATAATAGTTTGACTTGTAGTATATTTATTTTTTATATCGATATGCGGCATGGAGCTGCTCCTTGCTGTATTATAAGGTTTATTGTTGATTTTATCGGAGGGTATCATGAAATTAGGAATCGTAGGTCTGCCCAATGTGGGCAAAAGCACTTTATTCAACGCCATTACCAAGGCCGGAGCAGAATGCGCCAATTACCCGTTCTGCACCATTGAGCCCAATGTCGGCATCGTTGCCGTTCCGGATCATCGTCTTGACGTTCTTGCTTCAATGTACAATCCGGCAAAGTATACTCCGGCTATTGTTGAATTTGTCGATATTGCCGGTATTGTCAAAGGCGCCAGCAAAGGAGAAGGTCTCGGCAATAAATTTTTATCGAATATCCGCGAAGTGGATGCGATTGTGCACGTGGTCCGCTGCTTCGATGACCCTAATGTAATTCATGTGGATGGTGGTGCGAATCCCAAACGGGATATGGAGACCATTGATTTGGAATTGATTTTTGCGGATATGGAATGGATGGAACGCAGACTCGACAAGACAAGGAAAGCTCTCCGGAACGGGGATAAAAAATTCCAGGAGGAGCTTGACCTGCTCGAAAAAATCTATTCTGCGCTCGAAAAAGGCATCCCTGCCAGAGTATTGGATTACGATGAAAAAGAAAGCCTTTTCTTCAAAGATTTGTACCTTCTTACCTTGAAGCCTGTCTTATATGTTGCGAATATTGCCGAAAACGAGATTGGAAAGCCTGATTCCGATTATGTGAAAGCGGTTCGTGAAACCGCTCAGAAAGAAGACGCCGAAGTTGTGGTGATCAGCGCAAAAATCGAAGAAGAGATCGCCATGCTGGACAGCGAGGAGCGGCTGATGTTTCTCGAAGAGCTTGGATTGGATTCCTCCGGTCTGGATAAAATGATCAAAGCCAGCTACCATCTGCTTGGCCTGATCTCCTTTTTAACAGCAGGCCCCACCGAGGTTCGCGCATGGACGATCAAGCGCGGAACCAAGGCGCCCGGTGCCGCCGGCAAGATTCATTCGGATTTTGAACGCGGTTTCATCCGGGCCGAAATCGTCGCATTCGATGACCTGGTCCATTCCAAAACATATCAAGCGGCAAAAGAAAAAGGGCTGGTCCGCTCCGAAGGAAAAGAATATGCGATGAAAGACGGCGACGTGACCCTGTTCCGCTTCAATGTATAAAAACATAAGGGATTTTGTCAGACTGTAACCGGCTGTTTACCGGTTGCAGAATTAATCAATAGAATTGCTGTTTATTGCAAAGGATCTCGAATCTGTTCATAGGATTTGATCACGGTATGATGAATCGGCTTCCATTCCACTCTTTTAAACACTGCAATGATTGAGATGGGCGCGTAAGTAAACATGAAGATCGGAAAAGTAAATGCATACATTATTTTTTTTACCGGAGTGCAGTAAATCTTTTTCCATTCACTGCAAGTGGTGATGGCTCCGATAAGGAACATGCAGAAATATCCATTTATCACGGCAAGCAGGCTTCCTTTCGCCATTTCAAGAATCAATATTTCAGGAAGGCCGGCATAAAGGATAAATCCGATTTTAACCGAGTAGCATACTACGCTGAGCAGCGTCAGGAAAATAGCAGGAAAGAGAACCATCAGCATGTCAAAGCACGCAAAGCTTTGTCTTTTTACTGTATTTTCAAATAATTGCATCCCGTATTTTCCAAGAACCTGATAAAATCCCTTTGACCACCGCATCCGCTGGGTCCATGACTGCGACCACCGAACCGGCTGTTCATCGTAGAGAACCGCGTCTGGACAATATCCTATTTTCTCGCCTTGCAATATCTGATCCACACTGAATTCAATGTCTTCTGTTAAAAGGTGATATTTCCATCCGTGATTTTTCTCAAGGATGTCCCGATGGACTAGGAATCCGGTTCCAGAAATCGTACAGCTTGTGTTCAAGAGCATTCTGGCGTGATTCAAGTATTTTGATTCCCGGATAAACCACAAGGAGTGCCCTGCGGAGATCCAGTTTGATCCATAATTTTTCGAATTGCGATACCCGGTCACAATCCGGTATCCGGCATGAAGGGTTTTATTCATTTCATTCAGATAATTCTTGTCCAGAATGTTGTCCGCATCAATGACAAGATAGGCTTCCACTCCGTCATTTAATGGCAGAATCCGTTGAAACAGGTAATCCAGTGCATACCCCTTTCCTTTCTGCAGAGGGTTGTTGCGTTCGTAAACAACAGCTCCCCTGCTTCTCGCCACAAGAGCGGTCTGATCGGTGCAATTATCCGCGACGACAAAAACCTGGAAATATTCACATGGATAATGCTGATCATTGATGCTTTCCAACAAGGCCGCGATGACATTCTCTTCATTCCGGGCTGAAATAACAACTGCAATCCGATGAAAAGGAGCGACGGTTTGGGAGATGCGTTTCTTTTTAACGATCATCCATACCAAATAGAATGCCTGATAGGAAAAACAGAGTGCAAAAAGTACGGCGATACCTCTTTCCACTATCGTGATAAGATTCATATCGTTATGATTCCTTTCGTTAAATGCATGATTGAAGTCTGATATATCTTTACAAACTTATGATGCGGTATAAATCGGAAATGTCACAGACACTTTGAACAGGTCCCCGTCGATTTCCACCTTCAGATCTCCGCCGCATGCATTGGCAAATCCTTTTGCGATGGATAACCCGAGTCCGTTTCCTTCGCTTGAACGGGACTTGTCCCCGCGGGTGAATCGTTCCAGAATCTCTTCCGTGCTGAAATCCAATTCATATGACGATGTGTTTTTAATCATCGTCGTGACTTCATTCCCAACCACTTTGAGGTTCAGAAAGATTCGGGTTCCATCCATTGAATATTTCAAGGCATTGTCCAGAAGATTCTGAAAAACCCGGTAGAGTTTGCTGCCATCTGCATAAATCAGCGCTGTTTCCTGCTCCATATGTATTTTGATGGATTTTCCCGAAACAAGAATCGCATCCTCCATATCCGCAACGACTTGATTCACCAGAACAACACAATCCAGTTCTTCCAATACCAGCTCTTCATTGCCGCTGGTGATTTTTGCCAGTTCAAACAAATCGGAAACGATTTTCTTCAGGCGGTCCGCTTTTATTTCCAGAATTTTCACGTAATCGGTCGCTTCCGGACTCAGTTCCTGTTTGGACAACAGATCAATGTACCCGATAATAGAGGTAAGCGGTGTTTTTAAATCATGGGATACATTGGTGACCAGATCGATTTTAATCCGCTCCGCCTTCACTTGCTGGTCAACGCTTTTCTTCACCCCTTCGCTGATATTATTCAGCTGCATCGCCGGCTCATATACCGGGGAATCCGGTGTCACCGCAGAATGAAATTCGCTGTTTCCGCTATACAGCTGACTAATATGTTCGCACAATACCGACATATCCTTAAAATCCTGGTTGTTCTGATAGAGATACAGAAATATAAAGACCAGCACAATCATCAATGTGAGGAAGCCTAAAAAGGATGCGTGTGAAGCGGCAAAGAGGAGGGAAAGAAGAAGCAGGAATCCAATCAGCGCGACAAATACAATTTGCCGTGTGAACAGGCGTTTGGAAATCGTGTGTTTTTTATAGACATCCGTTATAAAGAAGCTTCTCCATAGCATTTTGATCATCTGCATGATTTTGCTTAAGATGATATAGCAAAGGCTGCTTCGGATCAGATTCCGTTGTTTCAAACGGCGGACAAGATACAGGAATCCAAGGAAAAAAGCACCGCACAGAATTGCGCCGGCAAGACCATATATCAGTTGAAATACCAGAAACTGGCTGGTAAACAATTCAATCCAATAACGGAATCCGGAATAATCACCAAGCAGGACAAAAAGCAGGAAAACACAGGTTCCCATCGCTGCGATAACCAGTTCCCCCGGAATCCGCCCTTCTTCAGGCCGCTTCCCGTCTGATTCCTTGGGAACAGGATTCCTGTCCGGATTCCCGGTGATGATAATTTGAATGACAGCAAGGAGAAAGGCTGCAGCGATCAATGGAATCAGCTGCAGGATGATTTTTTTAGCCTGCTCGGCTTCTTTTGCGATGATCTCCTGATTTTGAGCGATATATTCATTTTTGGGTGCCAGATAAATCGTCATCGCCGCATTGTTATCCTGGTAGTTTTCAAAGAATTGATTCTCATAGGAATGAGTATATTTATTGTTTAGAATATTTGTATCATCGCCTGCAGAAGAATAGCGGCGGTTCTCAATCCGGTAATAATATGTATTGAAATTGGATTTTACATAAGCTTCTGTCAACAGCTTATACGTGCTGTTGGAAATGGAATGTTTCCCATTGCTGACATAATAGATAAAATTTTCTGACAGGGTTGTTATTTCATTGTTCTGATTAAAAACGCCGATATTCCGCAAGGTTTCTTTTTGGCTGTCACTTAGCGCCACCGAGCCGTCTTCCTTCATATTTCCAAGGTAAAAATCCCCAAGCACGCAAAGTTTGCTGTATATCTCCTGAAGTGGATAGATGTATTTATAGGTCTCCTTAAAATTTGGATTCCGCAAAGAATCAATGTCCGATATGTTTTGCTTGGTAAAATTCATTCCGACCGCGATGATTCCTGTTATGCAGGTGAAAAACAGAATAAAGGCGATTATTTTAATATAGATGTTATGTAAAATTTTCATCGATGCAGCCCTTTCCAATGTTCGGATGATGATTTCCTGTTCTTGGGAATTATAATTTTTCTATTTTATAGCCGATTCCCCAGACGACTTTTAAATAACGGGGGTCTTTCGAATTGATTTCGATTTTTTCACGGATTCGTCGAATATGGACCATGACGGTGTTTTCAACGGCATAGGCCGTTTCATTCCAAACCATGCTGTAGATTTCTTCAGCCGAATAAATCCGGCCGGCATTGTGCATCAGCAGTTCCACAATCTTGAGTTCTGTCGCGGTCAGCTTTACCGGTTCAGTGTCAACATAAAGCTGCTTGGATTTTGTGTCAAGCATAAGTCCGCCGATGGTGATGGTTTCATCCCTGGATATGCCTCCCACATCGCCTAGATGAAGATACCGGCGAAGATTGGACTTGACTCTTGCAACCAGTTCGCTGGGATTGTAGGGTTTGGTGATATAATCGTCAGCCCCCATCGACAGCCCGAGAATCTTGTCGCTGTCCTGCGATTTTGCGGATAAAACAATGATCGGAATGTTTTTTGTCTGCCGGATCTGAATCATCGCGGAGAGTCCATCCAATTTTGGCATCATCACATCGATTAAAATCAGATGGATGGCGGTATTGAAAATACAATCCAGCGCTTCCAGTCCATTGTAGGCTTTCCGTACATGAAAGCCTTCCAATTCCAGCAGTTTTGATATTGCGGCGACGATATCCCTGTCATCATCCACCACCAGGATCGTAGGAGTGATTGTCTCTGTCATGTTTTTCCTCGCTGTTTCTATTGATCGTGATCACACTTTTTATTATAAACTACATTACTAACATTTCTCCTGCCGAATTTCTTACGAAATTCTTACGAACAAAAATACCCTCTGCTGAGCGGACTGCATTTAAAATCTCTCGTACAAAGGGTGCTTTTCATTATGAAAAACCGATTATTCCAATCCGCATGAATTGCATGGAGAATGATCATCCTTTAATATTTGATTCCCCGCATATGAAGCTCATCGTCCAGTATCTGCTTTACTGTGCTGCGAAGGCTTTCCAGAGTGCCATTGTTCAGAATGATCCGATCCGCGATCGCCTGGTATTGTTCTTTTGTCATCTGGCTCAGAATTCTTCTGGACGCATCCTTTGTTGTCATGCCGCGATGGTTCAACCGGCTGATACGCAGTTCGTCATCCGCCCAGACAACCCATATCTGGTCACAAAGATCAACAAATCCGTTTTTGACCGGAATCGGGACATCCAGTACAATCGCCTTGCTTTTTTTATTCTTATATTCTTCCACTTGCCTGCCTATTTCTTCTATTACGTACTTATGTACAATGGAAGCCAGCAGATCCAGCATCTTTTTATTTTTAAAAACCAGATCGGACATCGCTTTCCGATTCAAACTTCCGTCTTCGGAAATTGCTTTTTTCCCGAATACATCCTCGATCTCCTGCATAGCGGCGCCATGGGATGTCGTTACATTTCTCGATATCTCATCCGCGTCAATGACATCCAGTCCATATTCCCGGCAAACCGCGGCGACTTCGCTTTTCCCGCAGCCGATTCCCCCCGTGATTCCAATTACAAACATATTCGCTCCTTACTTCGTATGATACCAGCTTGTTCCGATTTTAACCTCTGAAATAAACGGAATGCTCAATCGCACTGCGCTTTCCATCGCTTCCTTGAGAATGAAGGCTGCTTTGTCCGCTTCTTTTTCGGGCACTTCCAGTATCAGCTCATCGTGTACCTGAAGCACAAGCCTCGCGCTGCATTTTGTTTCGTAAAGCTTTTTTGCTACAAGAACCATGGCGATTTTAATAATGTCCGCTGCGGTTCCCTGGACCGGTGTGTTCATTGCGACCCGCTCGCCAAACATACGAAGGTTCCGATTGGCGGATTTCAGTTCGTGAATGTACCGTCTTCGATGAAAGAGGGTTTCGACATATCCCCTTGTGTATGCTTCTTTGACCAGATTTTCCAGATATGTTTTTACCCCCGGATATTTTTTATAGTATTCTGCGATATAAGCGTGCGCTTCCTTGAGCGTGACGCCAAGATCCTGTGCGAGGCCGAAATCGCTGATTCCATAAACAATGCTGAAATTGACGGTTTTCGCCGCGGAACGCATGCTTGGGGTGATCTTGTCTCTTGGAAGGTCGAATATTTCTTCCGCTGTATTCATGTGGATGTCGTCATTCTGCCGGAATGCGTCCTGCATTTCGCTGTCTTTGGAGAATTCTGCAAGCAGGCGCAGCTCGATCTGGGAATAATCCGCATCCACCAGTACATTCCCTTCCGATGCGACGAAAGCTTTCCGTATTTCCCTTCCA
>CAZJXH010000057.1:0-17080 GCA_964549475.1 uncultured Oscillospiraceae bacterium | reverse complement strand
TTTTCAAAGAAATACTGGATGTCGATGTGACAACTCCAATTAAAAGAATGACCTATGCGATCGCTATGGGGCGTTTCGGATCGGATAAACCGGATTTGCGTTTCGGCATGGAGCTTGTCGACATTTCAGACCTGGTCAAGGACAGTGAATTCGGTGTTTTCGCAAATGCCGTCCAGACGGGTGGAAGTGTCCGCCTGATCAATGTTCCGGGCGGAGCGACCATGACGCGCAAAGAAATAGATTCACTGGGCGAATTTATCAAGACATACCGCGCAAAAGGCCTTGCCTGGCTTACGTGCGACAAAGAACCCAGGGGATCCATCCTCAAGTTTACAACGCCGGACCTTCTTGAGAAGATTTATCAGCGGGCGAATTCCGGACAGGGCGATTTGATACTCATCGTAGCAGACAAAAACGAGGTGGTATTCGATGCGCTGGGGCAGCTCCGGTGCGAGGTCGCAAAAAGATGCCACATGATCGATCCCTTGAAGTACGAATTTTTATGGGTGACGGAATTCCCCTTGCTTGAATACAGCGAGGAAGAGAAAAGATATGTTGCAAAACACCATCCGTTTACCTCTCTGATGGAGGAAGATATTCCACTGCTCGAGACAGATCCGGGCCAGGTGCGTTCAAAGGCTTATGATATCGTATTGAACGGATGTGAACTGGGTGGCGGAAGCATTCGTATCCATGATCAGGAATTGCAGAGGAATATGTTCAATAAATTAGGCTTTACCGACGAGGAAGCCTGGCAGCGTTTCGGCTTTTTGCTGAAAGCATTCCAATACGGCGTACCACCTCATGGCGGTATGGCATTTGGACTGGACCGCATGGTGATGCTTATGACAGGAAGCGAAAGCATCCGGGATGTGATCGCTTTCCCTAAAGTCCAAAATGCATCCTGCCTGATGTCGGAAGCTCCTAATATTGTGGATCAGCAGCAACTGGATGACTTATGCATTAAAAATGTGATCAAAGAAGAAATTTGATAAAAAGAAGGGTGCCCTTAATGATACCAAACAGCAATGATCCCACATCCTCCAGAACGCAAAAGCTACAAGGGAAGCTTGAAATCAATTCATCAAAAAAGATTGTCAAAGGAATCAGGCAGGCGAATGTCAATGAAGATGTGATTCTTGCGAAATACAAAAACTTGGAGGGGAACCCGGATCTCTTTGAAAATGACGGAAAGAAGGATCATTTTATCCATATCGCTCCACCCGTTGAATCGAAAGCAAATGAGAAAACAGAAATAAAAACAACCGTGAAGGCAGAGAAAAAAGCCGAAACCATAACAGAAGACAGGACACAAAGCCATACAGAAGAAAGAGCTAAAAATAATTATTCGAACCAAATCAAAAAAACCCTTGAGAGCAGATCCGAAAACAAATATGAAGCGAAAGTCGAAAATAGAATCAACAATGAGCCTGAAAAAATAATCAACAAGCCGTCGGTTGCTTTCATACCCAACCTGCCGGACCATCCTGGAACCGTTGACGCCAATGAAACGGATGAAACCTTTGATACCGGTTTAGAGAATGATCAGGGAAAGCCCCTCCTGATATTCGAGCAACCACAGAATATCAACAGTAATAATTCCATAAACCGGTCTTTTCTGGAGGAGGATGAAACCGCTTTTCCGCAGACCAGGATTTCACGAACACAGCGAAAAATCATTAAGACCATGCAAAAAGAGGAAGAGGAACGACCGATGATCTTTTTCGACAAAAACAATATTACCCCATTTGAAGAACAGGAAGGTAATTCTGATCAAGAGGAATCCCGATATCATTCAGAGGATGAAATCATCCATGAGGAGGAAGACATTGATTCCGACATGGATACAGATTCTGATTCGGACTCAGGGACAGATCCATCTTCCGGCTCTGCCAGGCATGATTCGGTTTTGCTTGAAATCGTTGACTGGACTAAGCATATCGCCATTGCAGTCGCGATCGGACTGCTGCTTGTGATTTTTGTTGTACAGCGCAACGTGGTGGTTGGCTCTTCTATGGAACCCAATCTTTATGATGCGGACCAGCTTTTTGTGGAGAAAGTCAGCAAGCTTTTTGAGTTTGGCATTACCTATGGCGATATCATCACCATCAATGCAGAAGGACTCTCGGGACATACAGGAGAAAAGAACATTATCAAGCGGGTGATCGGAGTGCCGGGGGACAAGGTGGACATCAATGATGACGGAGTATATCGCAATGGCATCAAGCTGGTGGAGGCCTATCTTGACGGAGTCAAAACGGATGAGCGAAACGAGTCCTATTCCCATGTCACACTGAGCGACAACCAATATTACGTATTAGGCGACAATCGCAGTGTGAGCCTTGACAGCCGGGTATTCGGCCCTGTCAGCAAATCACGGATTATCGGAGAAGTGCTTATTCGATTCTATCCCCTGGACAAAATTGGAAGACCATAAAGTGGAGGAGCTGCCGATCATGCCGTCAGAAAGACAGAAAAAGATTCGTAATTTTTCAATCATCGCACATATCGACCATGGAAAGTCCACCCTTGCAGATCGTCTCATCGAACACACTGGAGTTCTTGCGCTAAGACAAATGCAAAACCAGGTGCTCGACAATATGGATCTCGAACGGGAGCGCGGGATCACTATCAAAGCACAGGCGGTACGGATGACATATCCTGCAAGAAACGGGAACATCTATACACTGAACCTGATTGACACACCGGGACATGTTGACTTCAATTATGAGGTTTCCAGAAGCCTTGCGGCTTGTGACGGCGCGGTTCTTGTCGTCGATGCAGCCCAGGGGATCGAGGCGCAGACCCTGGCGAATGTCTATCTGGCCATCGACGGCAATTTGGAAGTGCTGCCGGTTATCAACAAGATTGACCTGCCATCCGCACAGCCTGAGATTGTTCAGAAAGAAATCGAGGAAGTCATTGGCCTGGATGCCAGTTATGCACCGTTTATTTCAGCTAAAAACAACATCAACATCGATGAAGTGCTCGAAAAAATCATTGAATACCTGCCCTGTCCAAAAGGGGATGAGAACGCTCCGCTTCGCGCGCTGATTTTTGACTCGAAATATGACTCCTATAAAGGCGTCATTGTCCATATCTGCGTCAAAGAAGGGTCTGTCCGGCTGGGTGATACCATTCTGATGATGAATACGCAAAAAAACTTTGTCGTCACTGAACTGGGCTATTTCCGTCCCGGTGAATTCACCCCGTGCGAGCAGCTTCTGGCCGGCGACGTCGGCTATCTGATCGCAAGCATCAAGAATGTCCGGGACACCGGAGTGGGCGATACCGTCACTTCCTTCATCAATCCGGCGAAAGTCGCTTTGGAGGGATACAAAAAAGCGAAGCAGATGGTGTTCTGCGGGCTTTACCCGGTGGACGGATCCAATTAACCGGATGTGCGCGATGCACTAGAACAACTCCAGATGAACGATGCCGCACTTTCCTTTGAGCCGGAGACATCGGTCGCATTGGGATTTGGATTCCGATGCGGATTTCTGGGACTTCTCCATTATGAGATTGTCCAGGAAAGACTCGAAAGGGAATTCCTGCTGGATATGATTTCTACCGCTCCGTCGGTTATCTATAAAGTGTTTACGACAACAGGAGAAGAAATCCGGCTGGACAATCCGACGAATATGCCGGATCCATCTTATATCGATTATATGGAAGAGCCGATTGTCAAGGCGTCCATCATGACTCCGAAGGAATACGTCGGGAATATCATGGACCTTTGCCAGGAACGCCGCGGCAATTACATCAACATGGATTATATCGATGCGAACCGCGTCAACATGCATTATTCGATTCCGCTCAATGAAATCATCTACGACTTTTTTGATGCGCTGAAATCGCGCACACGCGGGTATGCCTCGCTGGATTATGCGTTAAGCGGCTATGAAAAATCCGATCTTGTAAAACTTGATATCATGCTGAACGGGGAAATCGTCGATGCACTGTCTTTCATCGTTCATAAAGAGAAGGCATACAGCCGCGGACGTAGAATGGCGGAGAAACTGAAGGACAACATTCCGAGACAGAACTTCGAAGTGCCGATCCAAGCCTGCATCGGCGGGAAAGTCATCGCGCGTGAAACTGTGAAGGCTTATCGGAAGGACGTCCTGGCGAAATGTTACGGCGGTGATATCACGCGGAAGAAGAAGCTCCTCGAGAAGCAAAAAGAGGGCAAGAAGAGAATGCGCCAGGTCGGAAGCGTCGAGGTTCCACAGGAAGCATTCATGAGTGTCCTGAAACTGGACGAGTAGCAATCGAATATTATCCAGAAAGCTTTTTACCAACAAAAGACTTTCTACATAGAATGCCAAACCTTTTCCGATTGCAATACGTGAAATGCATGGATAAAGCAGGGTATAAAAAGAATAAAATAAAGGAATAAAATACCCGAAAATGATTTGACAGAATAGGGATCACCCAATATAATAAGTTCGTTGGTTGCGCGGATATGGCGGAATTGGCAGACGCGCTGGATTTAGGTTCCAGTACGAGAGTGTGCAGGTTCGAGTCCTGTTATCCGCACCACAGAATAAGCAATTGGCATGAAGTGTCAATTGCTTATTATTATTTGTAATGACTAAGGACTTGAACCTGCACGAAAACGGGAGGAAGAACGTACCGAAGGGAAGTTCTTCCAAGAACCACAAGTGGTTCTTTAGGACCGCTTGAGGTTCTTTATCCTGATCGTCCGCACCATCATAATTTGTCGAAAGAAGTTGATTGTGTAAAATCGACTTCTTTTGATTTTATGGTAAAATGGTAAAGGAATTTCGAATTATTTATAAAACACGAGGATGTATAAGCAAACAAGGAGAGTGAAATTGATGAACCTTGAAATAACGGATAAGATTAATGAAAAAGATAAAAATATTATTTATGAGGGTTTGCTGGAATATAATCTAAAAAAAATTGAAGATAAAAATCCAAAGGATTTGGGTATATATCTTCAAGATGAAACAGGCAAAACAGTTGCTGGACTGATAGGCGTCACACACGGAAATTGGTTGTCTGTAAAATTTCTTTGGGTAAGCGAAGAACTACGAGGGCAGCATATTGGCAGTGAAATTTTAAAACAGGCAGAAATAACCGCAAAGGAACGAGGATGTAAGTACGTATTCTTGGATACTTTTAGTTTTCAAGCACCTCTATTTTATAAAAAGCATGGATACAAAGAAGTATTTACATTAGAAGACTATCCTGTAACAGCAAAGCGCTACTACTTTACCAAAAATCTTTGAGTGCAGAGGAAAATTTTAATTACATATTATAAGCATAATACATAATATACATAATAACTAAATTGAGCAGTTGTGCCAGAGAAGATCGCTCATCACAATAAGTGAAGAGCGATCTTTCTACGATAATATTGATCCACATAAGCTACATAAATGATTCCTCCGATTACATATGCAATGGCAGTCAAAGCAAATCCGGTCGACAGTCCGATGGTTTCCTGTAAACAGCCCATCAAAAGAGCACCGATTCCGATGCCAATATCATAAGACAGTAAATAGGTGGCATTCGCTACACCTCGTTTTGGGGCCGGGGTTGTTCCCGTAACAAAAGATTGAAAAAGCGGCTGTAAAATGCCATACCCAAGTCCAAAGAAGAATCCGGCAATAAGTAAATGTTTTCCGGTTGTCAAAAATACGTAGCTGGCCATCGTAACAGTCAAAATCGACAAACTGGCATAGACCAGAACGCGGTGCTTGCCGGCATCAATCATTTTCTGTGTTGATAATTTAGATACCAGCATACCGGCAACAAGGCAGATATAGAAGTATGGGATAATAGACGTCAGATGCTTTTCCTGTGCCAATATGGAAGAATAGGCGATTACAGCACCGTATGGAATCATAAGAAACATCATATTGAACATGAATGGAAGCGCAGGATTGTATATTGCATCCCTGAGTGCGAATTTCTTTCTCTCTACCTTGGGATAACTGATTTTGCAGCAGGATATGCAAATAAAGGCAGCTACCGTAATAGCAAAAACCGTAAGGAAAGATGCTTTGCTGCTCATGTGGTTCTGTACCTGAATGCCCACATAAGGACCAACTGCCATACCGATTGATATCGTAAAGGCAAACCGGCTGATGCCTTCTGTAATTTTAGTACGAGGGAGAACATCGCTGGCCAGCGTCATTGTCGCAGAGCCGCATACGGAATATACAGCACCCATGTACAGACGGATTATGATTAATACGCCAAATATGGGGAATATAATAAAGCTTGGAAATGCCAGACAAAACAAGCCTAAAAATAGTAAGTACACACGATAACGATTGAAATTATCCAGCAAGTATCCCGCAACCGGGCGAAATAAGATGGTTGCAACGGACATTGCCGTCAGTACGATTCCTATTTTGGCTCCAGTAATTCCAATCTGCTGGCAGTAAATCGGAATAATTGGAATAGATGCGTAAAATGCTGCCAATACGAGCAGGTTAGTGATAAAGAGAAGAACAAAGTTCTTGTTCCATATTTTCTCGGTTTTTTCCATGTAAATGATACTCCTTTAATATGCATAAGATATAAAATAAGTGGCAATTGCCACCTTTTTAATATAGCACATGTTTTGTATCGCGTCAACAGCTGGTTGCAAATGCCACCAAATTGGTTTAGAATAATCTTATCGTATTAAGGAGGTTCATAGTATGCCTGACATTATGGATAGTCCATTTAAATCCATTTCTATTTTATACAGGAAATCACACATCTGGCTCAACGACGGCTGTGCGCAATATGACCTTACGGCCGCACAGGCTGTTGTAATCTTAATCGTTTGCGATTTTGAAGTGCTGACACAGGATGATATTACAAAACGGCTCGGGCTTGACAAAAGTGTAATTGCAAAGACCGTGACAAAACTGGAGGAAATCGGATTTTTGGTTCGTACTATCAATGTAAAGGACAAACGAACCTATGATATCCGCCCAACAGAAAAAGCTTGGAAAGCATATCCGTTTGTGCAAGAACAAATGGATGTGTGTTTCCGGCGTATGACTCAGCAAATGACGGATGCCGAACGAGCGGAATTTAAACGGCTTCTGCTATTGGCCACAGAAGCATCTATCGCACCGGATGATTAATCAGCCGCTCCAGACAGAATAACCATTCTATAGGCACGAGCTGATCGAGGCATATAAAAAAGCTCGAACGATAGGAGACTCGTGAAAATCCTTTTTATGATGAGGGAATACGCTAACATTAACACAAATTCTTTGTAACTATATGGAGCAAACAGGAATCAAAACGGTAGAATCTTAATTAGCAAAAGCGCTTGACAATCAAACGACTGTTAGTTAAAATAAATCTAACGATCGTTAGATGCGGAGCGAATATGAAAGAAACCAAAAACACGAAGGAAATGATTGAGCAGGTTGCGTTGGAGATGTTTTCTAAACGTGGCTATCATGCTGTATCCATCCGAGATATTAGCAAAACGGTAGGAATTAAGGAAAGTTCTATTTATTACCATTTCAAGAACAAACAGGCGATTATGGATTCTCTTTTAGATAAGATTGTCCTTGTGACAAAAAATATGAAAGAAAGTTTCGGAAATGCTTTCAGCCGGATCGCTGATGTTCCGGAAGATGCCATGTGTGCTGTTGCAGTGGGGGTCTTGGAAAACTATCTGATGAATTCTTACGTGTATAAGATGATTCAAATGCTTTCCATTGAACGAATGGCCGATGAAAGAGCAGATGAAATGTATATGCGAATTGTGTTTGAACTGCCCCTGAAGCAGCAGGAAGAGGTATTCAAACAGATGATTGAGCGCGGCATCATCCGAGACTATGATGTGAAAGTGCTTGCGCAAGAGTATTATTCCGTTATCTATTTTGCATTTCAGAAAAATTGCCTTGGCTGTCAATTTACAGAAGCAAATAGACGAACTGCTTGTGAAGAAATCAATCGAAACATGCAGGATATCTATAGAAAGATGAAGTGAAAGAGTAATGAAGAATGTATACAGAAGTAAAACGGCAGAAATACATATCAAGGAAACATATGTTGAATTGCTGCAGAATTGGCAGATAAAAGTTATAGAAAAAATGGTGGAAACAAGATATGGAAGCACACATGTTATAGAGTGCGGCAATGAATTCGGGAAACCGCTTGTGATGTTTCATGGGGTTGGTGATGATTCTGCGCTGATGTGGCTTTATAACGCCAGGGCGCTTGGCGAGCATTTTCATTTATATGCGATTGATACAATCGGGGGGCCGGGCAAAAGCATTATAGGGAATGGGTATAATAAGGAATTTGACGATGTGCTTTGGATTGATGATATCCTTGACGGTCTTGCGTTGAAAAGGTCTTCCTTTGTAGGCGTTTCCCATGGCGGATATCTTGTGCAGCTATATGCTCTTTGCCGGGGTGAACGGGTAGAGAAGGCAATCAGTCTGGCGGCAAGTGTTCCGATAGGAACGCATGGAAGCCCCATGAAAATAATGATGAAAATATTTCTGCCAGAAGCGCTGTTTCCAACGAAAAACAATGTAAGGAAGCTGATTGTAAAACTGTCAGGAAAACATCCTGAGGTCTTTACCGAAAATAAAATAATAATGGAGCATTATACCTGGCTGATAAAAGGATTTAACAACATGGCGATGAGGTACCATAAGGTAAGAAATTTCAATGAGGAGGAGATCAGCAAAATACGCGACAAAGTGTACTACATAGTAGGGCGTGACGATCCCTTCGAAAAACTGGGTGGAGCAGAGGCCCTTGAATCTGAAAAGATGCATGTTAAATTCTATGATGATGTTGGCCATGGAATCAATCACGAAATTGCAGAAGAAATCAACAGAGAAATCATTGAATGGATTAACAATTAAATAAAAATAAACAAAAGAATTTGAACCTGTTTGGTTTGAACATTTTACCATTCACAATAATAAATATTGTTAAACCGAAATTATTTTATTATAATACAAATTGAGATATAAAATTGATATTTACAAACAATTACTGAATGAAGGGGGATACAAAATGCTGAAATTGAGCGAAATGCTGAAGACACAAGAATCAAAAGAAGCGTGGGAAACTCCAAAGATTGAGGAACTGCAAATTGGGGTAACTTTAGGCGGAATCAACCCAACTAGTCAAGAACCAACTACTCCCGGTGGTGTAAGCTAGTAAAATCCTGCAAAAATTTCGGTAAAAAGCATATGCTGAAACAAAGAACGGTTCTTCTGCATCCTTCTTAATGATTAATCGAAGGGAGTGGCGGAACCGTCCATGTTTATTAAGGAAAAAGAATGAGCGCGATATTTGGTATCTGGAATTTGGATGGCCGCCCGGTTGATAAAGGCCATATATACAAAATGAGAGATATTTTGGCTGATTATGGAACGGACGCGCAGGACATATATATTCAGGGAGGTTTCGCTTTTGGATGCTGCCTTAATAAGGTAAGCCCTTATTTCCAGAAGGATGCGCCGATTTATACCGGGCAGGAAGAAAAATTAGTGCTGGCCGCGGATGCACTGATTTATAACAGGGATGAACTTTTAAAGGTTCATGGACTGACTAGTGATATAAATAGTACAAATAATGAGCTGCTTGCGAAGGCATATCAAAAATGGGGAGAGGACTTCCCAAAATACGTAAACGGCGATTTTACTTTTGCAATATGGGGAAAAGGTAAACTGATTTTAGGCAGAGACCATCTCGGTGTAAGGCCCCTGTATTATTATTCTGACGAAGCGGTATTTGTTTTCGCAACAGACTACAGGGCAATAATGGCGATGCCCTTTATTCCTAAAAAGATTGACGAAAAAAGTCTTTACGATCTGCTGATCAATGATAAATCATTGAATATCGAGGATACCTTTTTTAAAGGCATCAAAAAAATGCTTCCGGCCTGCACCATGAATATTTATGATAAGCAACTATCCTTAAAAAAATACTGGACTCCCGGTTCGGGAGGGAAAATACGATACGATACCGAGGGAAAATATGAAAAAGCTCTATATGAGGTGGTGTTGAAAGCCATTAAAAGAAGAATATGCAATACGGATGTAAAAATCGGAGCCGAAATAAGCGGTGGGCTAGATTCGGCAGTTGTTGATATTCTGGCCGGCAGGGAACTTTTAAAGGAAAACAAAAAATTATCATTGTTGTTTTCATGGGCCCCTTCCTTTGAAGCTTATGAAAGGCAAAAAAGGGACGAAAGGACTTTTATCGAGGAGGTCTGTGCTCAGGAAGGCTTTGAGTGCCACTATGCCGATTTTGATCAGTATTTATCCGACTATCAAAGCCTGGATAGGATAACCATGGTTGAGGAGAAGCCTGCCACCTTTATTAGTCAGACTTTCAAGAATGCCTGTTCAAGAGATATCACCTTTATACTGTCGGGATGGGGCGGAGATGAAGGCATCAGCCACAGGGCAGGGCTCTTTGAATTGCTTGTCAACGGCTATTGGCATTACTACTTGAAAGAAGCCTCTCATTTATCAAAAGGCTCAATAGTAAGATTTGCAAAGATTGTTTTTTCCAGTACGGTTTTGTATTTATTTAAACCCAATGGCCTTCTGCACCCTCAAAATTATGACGACAATATTGCCGATAAAGTATTTAATAAAGCAATGAAGAAATATAGAAAGAGAAAAATAATATATTACAGCAGTTATCCGGGAAAATATATTCTTTCAGGGAGTGTTCAAACCAGAACGGAGCTTTCGGCCCTGATGGGGACAGAGTATGGCGTACAGTATTTATATCCGTTTTTGGATTATACCGTAGTGGATTTCGCTTTGAATGTGCCGAGGCACATGTATTATAAAAACGGTATAAACAGATATATTTTCAGGAAAGCCTTTGAAGAGATCCTCCCTAAAGACCTGTGTTATTATATTCCAAAGGACGATATCGCCCGGTCTACCTATTTTCAAGACAGGATGAAGGAACTGAATATTGAAAAAAAAATATTGGATAAGCTCAGCAAAAACGTGTTTTCGAAATACATCGATTTTGACAGGACAAAAGAGCTTGTGGACGGACTGAAGGTAAAAGAAAACGATCTTCTGGAACATAGGCTCAGAAAGCAGCTTTTTATCTGCCATAACATTCAGAAACTGCTTGAATGGGCGGAAAAGTCCGAAGATCCGGTTCATAACATGAAACAGTGAGATAGAAGCCATTGAATCTGAAAAGATGCATGTTAAATTCTATGATGATGTTGGCCATGGAATCAATCACGAAATTGCAGAAGAAATCAACAGAGAAATCATTGAATGGATTAACTGTTCTAATATAGGCGGACAGTGACTTATTTCAAACAAACAACAGATTTAAAAAAGAACTACATAATTCAAATTGCATCTTTATTTAGCTGACAACATGCAGAATAAGCAATTAGTACGAAGTGCCAGTTTATTATTTCAAATATGGATTGAGTATTTGATTTCTTTAAACTCATGTCGTCGCATCAAAAAGACATACTATTCCGCCAAGAGGAATTTGTGCCTTTTTTTATATGTCAAAACATAGTATGATGGGGATAAGGATGTTATTCTGTACAGATGAATGGAGGAAATAGCTAATGTTTAGGGAAATGAGAAGAGGCAAGCAATTATTATCCAGGGAAGACACCATAGCGGTCATGGACCGATGCACCAATGGTGTTCTGGCATGCTTCGGGGATGAGGGGTATCCTTATGCAGTTCCACTTAGCTATGTCTACTTCAATAACAAAATCTATTTTCATTCTGCAAAAGCTGGACATAAAATCGATGCTATTGCGAAGAACCCAAAGGTATCTTTTTCAGTAATAGATGAAGATACGATAGCAAGTGAAAAATATACCTCTTATTTCCGCAGCATTATTGCTTTTGGCAAGGCAAGAATTGTCGAAGGGGATGAACAGCTGGAAGCTTTTAAGGCTTTCGTTGAAAAATATTCAGGAGATCAGCCGGAAGAAGCCAAACATAACGAAATAGCCGGATGCATGCAAGCTTACATTATCGCAATTGACATCGAGCATATCACTGGAAAGGAAGCCAAAGAGTACATCAAGGCATAAAGAAATACAGGTTGAATATTTGAGTCATTTGCTATAAAGTGAATTTGATAAATGCATTAGTAATAAATCGGCATTAAACATTAAACAGTGAACCTCAGGAGGAATCTATGAAAGTATTGTTAGTAAACGGAAGCCCTCATGTGCACGGATGCACATTTACCGCACTGGAAGAAGTGTCAAAAGCGCTGAATACCAATGAAATTGAAACAGAGATTTTTCATATCGGCACGAAACCGCTATCAGGGTGCATCGACTGCGGCAATTGCTTAAAAACAGGACACTGCGTGTTCAGCGACAGTGTCAATATTTTCCTTGAAATGGCAAGAAATGCGGACGGCTTTGTATTTGGGTCGCCTGTTCATTACGCTTCTGCGTGCGGCGCCATGACCTCTTTTATGGACAGAGTGTTTTTTGCGGATTTATGCTCGGGTAAAAGGTCTTTCTATCTGAAACCTGCCGCGGCTGTGGTTTCAGCAAGAAGAGCCGGGACAACCGCCGCACTGGATCAGTTGAATAAATATTTCACCATTTCGGAGATGCCTGTCATTGCATCAAAATACTGGAACATGGTGCACGGTTTCACACCGGCGGATGTTGCCAAAGACCTGGAAGGTTTACAGATCATGCGCACGTTGGGGAATAACATGGCATGGTTTCTGAAATGCAAAGAAGCCGGAATAAAAGCGGGAGTGGCATTCCCCGAAAAAGAACCTGCAATATCGACGAATTTCATCCAATGATTTTAATGCGGATCATGCGTTTCGATCTTTGAATCTAATTCGAATCATGCGCTTTTTCTTGTTTGATAAAACACTTTTAAGTTTATGATACAACTACCGGAAGGTAAACACCGATCCCTTTATCCTGGAGAAAACCGTATTGATTATCTGACGAATAAATCCATATCTCAGAAAGGAAGCAAACCAGATGAACATTGTACCATCAGACTGGAGCGCACGTCATAAACAGCTAAGCCAGATCATTCGAAAAGAAGATTGTTTTTCGGAAGCGATCGGCATAATATTAAGCTTACACAGTGAATTGCATACAATGGAAGGAAGCAATTGTAAAAATAAAAACGCGATTAATTCGCTTTTTGACGACTTGCAGCAAAACGAGTTTTCCATTATGCCGACAAATAAAGATGAGACAATTGCATGGGCGGTCTGGCATATTGCGAGAATAGAAGATCTGACAATGAATATTCTTGTCTGCAACAGCTCGCAGGTTTTCAACGATTCGTGGAAACAGAGACTACATATTTCAACAACCGATACCGGGAATTCCATGTCGGATGAGGAGATAATGGAATTCAGTAAAGAAATCTGTGCAAACGAATTGATCCAATACAGAAATGCGGTCGGGAAGAGGAGCCGGGAAATATTGCAGCATCTGCACAGCAACGATATGAAGAGAAAAGTTGAACCTGGCAGTATCGCAAGAATCTTGACAGAAGGCGGGGTCACAGAACAGAAGGATTCGGTCTGGCTGCTTGATTTCTGGGGCAAAAAAGATGTGGCGGGGATTATCCTGATGCCGATTACCAGACACCAGACGCTGCATTTGAATGATTGCTATAAATGGAAAGAGAAGATCCGCACAAGGAAGACATTTTCCCCGTATCGGACACAATAGATTTATATCCTGCTCGGTCATAGCATATCTACCATCCTAAGTAAATTTTGGAGGACAATATTTACATGAATGAAAATAATAAAAACAAACCTGCAGATGAAATTCCAGACATAACAACGGATGAAATTTCAAAAGCAACACCAGACGAAATTCCAAAAGTGACACCTGATGAAAAGAAAAGTGAAAAAGAGAGCGGCACAAATTATACTGCGCTGGGAATATCCTTAGGTCTTGTTCTAGGCATTACATTGGGCAATTTTATTTTTAAAAACATGACAATGGGTATCAGCATCGGCTTATGCCTGGGTGTGGCAATCGGCACAAGTCTTGACAATAATAAAAATAGAAGCAAGAAATAGAAAGGCATGATATGCATATTGATAGTAAACCGGAACTGAAGAATACTTTAAAAGGAAAGATAATCCTCTTGACCGGAGCGGGCGGCGGGATCGGATATGAAGCAGCTAAAGCATTTGCCTATATGGGAGCGAAAATCATCATCGCAGAAATCAATCGCGATAAGGGCTTATTTGCGGAAAGCCATATCAACAGCACCTTTATCGATAACCCTGCAACATTCTACGAAATCGATTTATCTGACGAAAAGCAGCTTTATGTAATGGTCGACTTTATTTTGAAGAATTTCGGCTGTCCCGATGTGATTATGAATAATGCCACTATTACTAAAATGGGCGCTGTTGACGATGTCGATATCGGATTCTGGGATAAGAGCTATGCGGTGAATCTCAAGGCGCCTTTATTGCTGGCACAGATGTTCCTGCCAAAAATGAAGGAACGCAAAAGCGGTGTCCTGGTTTTTGTCTCTTCGTCCGGCGCTTCGCCTTACATGGGAGCATACGAGGTTTTCAAAACCGCTCAGGTGGAATTAAGCAGCACATTGGCGATGGAACTCGAAGGAAGCGGCATATACGCTTTTACAATCGGGCCAGGCCTTGTCAAGACAGAGACCGCGATGAATGCGATTGAAATCGTTGCAGAAAGCATGGGCATGAGTACAGATGCATTTTATGAAATGAACAGCCAGCACATTTTAGACGTAGAAAACGCGGGAATCGGGTTTGCATTGTCTGTGGTGAATCCCAAGAAGTATCACGGCCTTGAAATCGGAAGTATTCAAGTGCTGACGGACTATGGCATGCTACTTGAAAATAAGGTTTCGAACGATGAAACCGGAATTAAATTGACAACAGATGACATTTGTATAGTAGAGAATATATTTTTAAAAATACAAAAAACGTTTGAACAGCAATACACCGGATGGCAAGGCATGAATGTCTTTGAACGCCAGTGGGTTTTCAGAGATTTTAAAAAGTCCATGGGAATACCCGCTGATCAGGCAAGCGAAAAGCTAAATAGAATGCTTCAGCAGTCACCGCTGGATATTACTGCACTCAAAGCGGAATATGATTTATTTTGCAGACTTTGCAACTATTGGAAGCATCAATTAAAAATGATGCAGGGATATGAAAAGGACAAAAGCAAACTTGCAGAAAACACAACGGTCATTCAAGGCTGGATCAGTGACATAGAGTTGCTGCTTACTCATTTGTAAATGAAATATGGGGACGGTTCTTATGTTGCATAAACGAAATATAATGCAACATAAGAACCGTCCCCATATTTCACCCATGTCCCACCCGCCGAAAAAGAATCTATTTTTCGACGGGTATTTTTTCGTAAAGCATGATTAACATTTCAAGGCTTTTATGCCGTCGATTTCTTTTTACAAAAAGCTTATAAAAAATTATAAAAATATAAAAATTATGCTTGCATAATTTTTCTTCTTATTATATAATCAAATCAACTTAATATATTAACATGTTAATATCATGACAAAGACGACTTTATTAATAGCGATACATTAATAATGATTGGTTGGAGGAAACAGAAAACATGGAAATTCTAAATTATTCTCAGAAGTATGAAAATGAAGTGGTTGATTTATGGAACAGGACATTGCTTGCCGATCCGATTACGATTTACAAATTTCGCAAACAGGCATTATTTGATGATAATTTTGATACCGACCTTTGTTTTACCGCGATAGAAGATGGTCATGCGGTTGGATTCCTGCTGGCGACCAAGAGAAAGTTCCCGTATCTTGAGAGAGGGCTGGAACCAACCCGCGGATGGATCAATGTCGTTTTTGTCGATCCGGATCATCAGAAGAAAGGGATCGGGGAGGCTTTGGTCAAGCTGGCTGAAGAAAAATTGAGATCCATGGGCGCGGAGACGGTGACACTTGGAGCTTATAGCCCGAATTATTTCTTCCCGGGAATTGATAAGGACGCTTATGCCGATGCGATACAGTTTTTTAATCATCGAGGCTATCCAGCAGGAGAGGAAAGTTATTCCATGTGCAAGGATCTGCATGGATATGCAATTTCCGAGGGCGCATTCGCGAAACGAAAAAGCGCGGAAGAAGCCGGTTTCTCTTTTATCAATTTTGAATACAAATATGCACTGGAATTGCTGGAATTCTTAAAAATAGAATTCGGCGGCGGCTGGAAACGGAATGCATTGATATCCATGCAGAACAACCATGCGGAAGATTGCATTCTGCTGGCTTTGGACGCGGATCAGCATATTGTTGGATTCTGTATGAGAATGATTGACGGGAATCCGATGCGGTTCGGTCCGATCGGTGTCAGTGAGAAGGCCAGGAATTTCGGGCTTGGCGGTATTTTATTTGATATGATGCAGTTTGAAATGGAAAAACGCGGGATCTATCATTTGTACTTTGTTTCAACCGACGTGCCGGGCCGGAGATTTTATGAAAGACACGACGTGAGGGTCTTTCGAACATTTGTGGATTACAAAAAAACAATTTAAGAAATTATCAAATTTAAAATCATTAAAAACAATTTATGGAGTTTATAAAACAATTTATGAAGTTATTAAAAATGAATCAGGAGAGAGAGTTATGAATGTGATAAAACGAGTGGTTAGCATCGGCGCCCATTCACTGGATGCTGAAATACTAGGGGGGCCGGTCATGCTGAAATATGCAAAGCAGGGCGCGCATTGCACCTATATCCATGTGACCCAGGGCCGTCTGGAAAATCCGGATGCGACACAGGATGAAAAAGACGAATACTTGAATGAACTGTTGAACCAAAACAAGCGCGCTGCGAGCAAACTGGGCGGAGACACGATCTGGCTTGGCTATGTTTCCAGCAATATGCCGACTTTGGAAGAGTTTTCTGCAAGACTGGAACAATATTTCATCGACGAAAAGGTCGATCTGGTGATCACCCATTGGCGCGGCTCCATGCATCCCCGCCATATCAACACACACGATGCGGTGACTGCCGCAGTGAAGCGTTTACGCGAGAAAGGAAATCCGATCCGTCTGGTTTACGGCGAGAATTT
>CAZJXH010000056.1:0-17170 GCA_964549475.1 uncultured Oscillospiraceae bacterium | reverse complement strand
AAACCTCGTCCTCATCCGGTGAGGACAATCAGGCCAAAGGCGGAATTTATTCGCTGTTTAACCTGATTATGATCATTCTGATTATTCTTGCACTTGCTTTTGCTGTGATAGCATTTATCTATATCTGGAAACGTCTGGATAAAGGCAAATTGCAAAAAATAAAACCCATCCGGGTTTCCCCCGGCATGGAAAAGACACAGCCCAATGGTGTGGAAAAACCAGCGGAACATGGCCCTCCCACGGAGTTTGACGGTGATCCAGAGACAGATGACCTGGACATGAAAATCATTCCGGGGAAAAAGCAGGAGAATCCGTTGCTTCCTGATTCAGAGGAAGGCGTAAGAACAGAATCCGGTGAATCGACTAAGTCTATGGAGTCCGGTGGAACTGGAGAATCGGAAGATTTCCTGTACAGTGAAGATGAGGCAGCTGAAAAAGCGGAACCGGAAGACGACGACGAAGAAGACAACAATGGAGACAACGGCGAAGACGGAGACGGATTTCTGACCCGCCTGCCGAATCCTCATCAGTACGAGAATGACGAGGAGGATTTTATCATCCGTAAGCCAGGAGAACCCCCAAAATAAAATCATGTCATCCAGAATCCGACCAGGGCAATCGCTTACGAAAAGAAATGGATTAGTAACAGATGGAACAGGAGTGCAATATGGGGACGGTTCTTGTGTTGCATAAACGAAATAAAATGCAATATAAGAACCGTCCCCATGTTGCAACCATGCTCCATTTCTTTTCGTAAGCGATTGCCCTGGAATCCGGCGTCTACCAGATCGATGGAAAGCTGCAATCCCTCTTTGAAAAAACGATTGCAGCTTTTATATGCATCCATGCTAAAATAGTCCTGCAGGAAAACAGCCATATCATTTAAAAAGAAAGGGGGGGCTTTGTATGGAAATCCAAAAAACCGAAAAAGAAAAACTTCGTATTTTACAATTTGATCCGGTTTTTTACAAGTCCCTTCTTGTGATAGCCATTCCAGTGATTCTCCAAAACCTGGTCGCATCGATGCTGAACATGGTGGATAGCGTCATGGTCGGCGGGCTTGGGAAAGAACCTCTTGCAGCGGTCGGAATTGCAAATCAGATATTTTTTATTTTTGCTGTAGTTCTATTTGGAATCAATGCGAGTCTTTCCATTTTTATTTCCCAATTCTGGGGAGGGAAAGCCTATCGACAAATCAAGAAAACCATCGGAATGGGACTGATATTCAGCTTCCTGTTCAGCATGGCTTTTACGGTGATGGCCTGCCTGATCCCGGAAATGCTGATCGGAATTTTCACACAGGATTCTGAGGTAATCAGACTGGGTTCGGATTATCTCCGGATTGTGGCTTTGGGATATCCTTTGACCGCCATTTCTCTGGTTTATTCCATTGGCCTGCGCTCCATCGAAAAACCGGTTTTCCCGCTGGCCTCCTCGGTGCTCTCCTTGTTGCTGAACACCATCTTGAACTATATTCTGATTTATGGAAAATTCGGATTTCCAATGCTCGGGGTGGAGGGCGCAGCGATCGCGACAGTCCTGGCAAGAGTTCTGGAACTGGCACTGATGCTGTGGATGGTGTATCGATGGAATCTCGCGGTTTCCTGCAGAATCAGGGATATACTAAATATTAAACGCCATTTCATTGCTCCGATTGTCAAAGTAGCAATTCCTATCATTGCAAATGAGAGCCTTTGGGTCCTTGGAACCTCAGCGTTCGCTCTGGTATACGGAAGGATGGGAACCAATCAGCTGGCGTCGTTCAATATTATTCAAACGCTGGATAAGCTGGCTTTTGTCGCTATTCTCGGTCTTGGAAACGCCTGTGCGGTTCTTGTGGGGAAGCAGATCGGGGAGGGACGAAAGGACAGAGCCTATATTTATGGTGCCCGATCCAATCTCATCGCTCCGATCGCAGGTGTTTTTATCGGAATAATGATTCTTTGCGTGAAAAATCCCATTTTGTCTCTCTATGACGTACCGCCAATCGTGAAAGAGTACGCTGGAACCCTTATGGTTCTTACTGCGCTGATCACGACGATCCGTGCAATCAATTTTACCAATCTGGTAGGGGTTCTTCGCGCTGGAGGCGATGCGCATTTTGTCCTGATGCTCGAAGCAATTCCATTATGGTGTATCTCTGTGCCGCTGGCGGTTTATACAGGCCTTTTTCTTCATTGGCCCCTTCCTGCGGTTTTTTTAATTGCGCAAAGCGAGGAAGTCATCAAATGCGTTGCCGGCTTGTTCCGCTTTTTTACAAAAAAATGGATTCATGACCTGGTTTCGGGCAGAAAGGAAGAATACATCGAAGAAATTTCGTTAGTGCCATAATAAATGTAATAAATCTGACAAAAAGAGAAACATCCCCAAAACCCCTGCCGGAGATAATATACAAATGAGTAATATTGGTGTACAATTGCCTTGTGTGAAAAATCACAGAATATTATTGTTTTGGAGGATTTGTCATGGTTCAAAAACTATTGACCCTTGTTGTTCCGTCTTATAATGTGGAGAATTATATCAGACGGTGCCTGGATACCCTGGTCCAAGGAGGCGAAGACGTTGAAGTCCTTGTTGTGAATGACGGCTCGAAAGACAACACAGCAAAAATCGCTCAGGAATATGTGGATACCAATCCAAGTATTGTAAAACTGATAACAAAAGAAAATGGCGGACACGGATCTACTGTCAATAAAGGGCTGGAACTTGCAACAGGAGAGTATTTCTATGTTGTTGATTCGGATGACTGGCTGGATGTGGAAGCACTTTGTACACTGATTAGAAAAATAAAAGAAACCAAAAAGAGAAATATTGAAGTGGACCTGTTTATTGTGAATTACGTTTATGAACATGTCGAGGATGGAACCCACAATACCGTTGATTACCGGAATGTATTGCCGGTTGAGAAGCTTTTCACCTGGGCGGACACAAAAAAATTCGATCTGGCACAATTTATCGTCATGCATTCTACTGTCCATAAGACATCCATTTTACGCCGAAGCGGAGTCGTATTGCCGGAACATACTTTTTATGTGGATAATATTCTTGTTTATCAGCCGCTTCCTTATTTTAAAACAATGTACTACATTGATATTGACTTATACCGTTATTTCATCGGAAGAATCGATCAGTCGGTGAGTCATGAAAGCATGATCAAACGGATCGACCAATACATCCGAGTAGTAAAAATAATGATCTCAAGCCACCATTTGGAAACCATTGAAGATCCGAAACTCCGAAAATACATGTATAACTTTTTATCCATTATCCTTACAATTGTAAATACCTTTTTAACATTATCCAAGAATGAGGAAAACAATATAAAGAAAAAAGAACTGTGGAGTTATTTAAAGGAATACGACCCGATTATGTTCAAAAAAATCAGAATCAAGCCTTTGTATGCCGCTTCCCAGCTTAACGGCAAGGCAGGCCGCTTCATCATCCGCAGCGGGTATAAACTGGGACGCAAGATATTCAAGTATAATTAGCGGTTAATGCAAGGATTTCGGAAGCAATCTGTTAGAATCCTTGCATTTACATTTTCTTATTGTGATAATATGTAAATGCAAGCCTCGTTATTCAGCAAGCCCTGATTAATCATCGGAAACAAAGACCGGATGCAATGAACCGGCCAAAAAACCAGAGGCCGGTTTCTCCATTGGAAACCGGCCTCCGCGCAAGGACTATGGCAATTGATCTAAATCGCCCTTGAATTTTTTGTTTTCTCCAATCCCTTTCATCGATTTTAGATGTCCTGGATCAATATCACTTTTCAACCTATCTTGTCGTTCCTTTCTTCAATCCATCCAATGAGGGAAGGATTGAAACTAAAAATTGGTATGTACCTTATTGAAAGGTCACGATTTGGTTCATTTTATTACGATGTATATGATTTCACCTGACACCAGGCGCGGTCTATTAATTTGTTCTGTATCTTTTCGGGTTGTACTCGGACACTTCAATCGACAAAAAGGATGGTCAAACAATCCATTCAGCAATATGCAATCTGATTCCCCGCAATTCTAACAGTGGTTCTGATCGTATCGATAAAGGATAGGACTTGTTACGATTCCATGTCAGCAGGATTCGTTTCTCAAAAGTCGTGTGATCTCCCTGAAGTTATCTCAATGCGGATCAGATTGGTTTATCTAGTTTCCTTTCCCTATTCAATTTTTGATCAATACTCGGGCTCAATCAATCCATAATCTCCGTCCTTGCGCTTATATACCAGATTGACTTTATCGTTCTCCATATTAAGAAATAATAAAAATGAATGTCCCAGCATTTCCATTTGCAGCGTCGCCTCTTCGGCATCCATTGGAATCAAGTCGAATTTCTTCCGTTTAATAATTTTTGAAACACTCTGCGCTTCTTCAATGGTTTGATTTTTGAAATATTCCTTGATCGCAGAATTGTCTCGCATCCGTTTCTCCAGTTTTGTCTTATGTTTTCGGATCTGTCCTTCCATTACTTCTACTGCCAGATCCAACGCAGTGACTGCATCTTCTGCAGTGGTTTCTCCTCTGTAAAAATGGTTCTGCACATGGAACGTGATCTCCATGCGAACCTGATCTTTTTCGGGCCTCACTTTAACGGTTGCTGTGGCATCATCTCCAAAATACCGTCCAAACTTTCCAATCTTCTCTTCAATCTTTCCTTGGAGATCTTTCCCGATTTTCATGCCTTTTCCGCTACTTGTGACTTTCATACTTTTCACCCTTCCTGTTCAATATTTTGATTATCTAGTTTCATTTAAGAGGGGGAGGATTATGTTCCTTTGACGAGTCCGATTTCTCCTCTTGTCTATATTATACAGTTTTGAGAATCCAGATTCGTAACATATAAGACTGTCATAAATTTTCAAAAGTGATATAATTAATACGTTGTGCATGACAACTACATTTATTATAGAGTAGAAATGGTTTGGAGGATTGTTCATGAGCCAGGTGATCCATTCGATTGTTGTCCCCTTGTATAACGAGCAGGAAGTGCTATCCGAGACCTATCGCCGGCTAAAAGCCGTGATGGACTCGACCGGGGAGACATATGAAGTCATCATGGTCAATGACGGGAGTCATGACCAGACAGCGGCAATGGCCAAAGAGATCTGCCGCGAAGATCCAGCCTTCAAATTAATCAACTTTTCCCGTAATTTCGGACATCAGACCGCAATCACCGCAGGAATGGACTATGCATCAGGGAAAGCCATTGTCGTGATTGACGCGGATCTACAGGATCCACCAGAAATTATACCCGATATGATCGCAAAATGGAAGGATGGATTTGAAGTGGTATATGGCAAACGAATATCCCGCAAGGGAGAAACGTTTTTCAAGACATTTACCGCAAGATTGTTTTACCGGACTCTGAACCGACTGACCGATGTTAAAATCCCAACGGACGTAGGAGATTTCCGATTGATTGATTGTAAGGTGAAGGATGCGCTCCTCAAGGTTCCGGAGCATAACCGCTATGTCCGTGGGCTGATCAGCTGGCTGGGATTCAAACAGACGGCGGTGGAATTTGTCCGGGATCCGAGATTTGCGGGAGAAACGAAATATCCTTTAAGTAAAATGATCAAGCTTGCGGTTGACGGGATTACGTCCTTTTCTTATAAACCACTGAAATTAAGTGTCGGAATCGGCGCTTTTCTGTCGGCATTCAGCTTGATTTTTGCGCTGACGGTCGTGATCCTGCGGGCGTTCGATATCAGCACGATGGAGCCCGGCTGGGCTTCATTGATGGTGGTCATGCTGTTTTTCTTTGGTATTGTCCTGGTCATGCTTGGGATCATCGGGGAATACATCGGCCGTGTTTTCGAAGAGGTGAAAGGCCGTCCGTTATATATTGTCAGCGAGGAAGTAGGAGATTTCAGCGAGAAGTCTCCGAATCGAAAATAAATCATCCGTTTCTTTCAGAGAAAACCACTCTACGCGGGAACCGGCCGCGAAAAGAATCGCAAGATGGATGGAAGACCAGCAGGATCCATCTTTTCTGTCCGACACTTTAAATCAAATGAAAAACACAAAAAGGATTGATTTATTTGCACAAACAAGCAAAAAATAAAAGAAAATAAAGAGGTGTCCATGGAATTAGAAGAACTTCTTAGCAAAATTCCGAAGAAGGAAGAGACCGTATCCATTGAAAGAAACAAGGACCTGATGAAAGGTCTAAATCCCGAACAGAAGAAAGCGGTCCAGCACGACCTCGGACCACTCTTGATATTAGCGGGAGCGGGCTCGGGGAAGACCCGTGTCATCACCCACCGGATCGCTTACCTTGTCAAGGTCAGGGGAGTAAGACCCTATCGGATTCTGGCAATCACTTTCACAAACAAAGCTGCGAAGGAAATGAAAAGCCGGATTGAAGAACTGATCGGACTGGATGTGAATGACATGTGGGTAGGTACATTTCATGCGATGCTGGTTAAAATGCTGCGAAGAAATATCGATCTGCTTGGCTTTGATAAACAGTTTACCATTCTGGACTCGGATGATCAGCTGAAAGTTATTAAACAGTGTATCGCAGAATTGAATCTGGATGAGAAGATGTTTCCTCCCCGTGTGGTCCATTCTCAGATCAGCAACGCCAAAAACGCGCTGAAGGGGGTGGAGGAATTTGCAGCGGAAGCAGGAAAGGAGCACCGGCTGTCGGCGATTGCAAAGGTTTATACCTTATACCAATCAAAATTGAAGCAAAATGCAGCCCTTGACTTTGACGATATCTTGTATTACGGCGTTCTGATGCTTCAAAACAATCCGGAAGTATTGGATTATTATCAGAAAAAATTTGAATATATTCTAGTGGACGAATATCAGGATACGAATCATGCGCAATACACCCTGATCCGGCTGCTGTCTGCGAAACATCACAACTTGTGTGTTGTAGGGGACGATGATCAGTCGATTTATTCCTTCCGGGGAGCGAATATTCAAAATATCCTCAACTTCGAGAAGGACTTTAAATCGTGCGAAGTCATCAAACTGGAGCAAAACTACCGTTCCACAGGCAATGTGCTGGATGCGGCGAACTGCGTCATTGCAAACAACAAAGGACGGAAAAGCAAAAAGCTCTGGACAAGCGCGGAGGCCGGCGATCGGATCACTTTTCTGCGATCGGAGAACCAGAACGAGGAAGCGCGATATGTGGCAGGTGAAATCAACCGGCTTGTGGAGAAAGCCAGGTGCTGCTCGTATCAGGACATTGCCATTTTGTACCGATTGAACGCCCTTTCAAGAAATTTTGAAGGCGCACTTCATGGTCAGGGCATTCCATTTAAAATTTACGGAGGCATGCGCTTTTTCGATCGGAAAGAAATTAAAGATATTTTGGCCTATCTGAGGCTGGTCATCAAGGGAGACAACCTTTCTTTTGAAAGAGTGATCAATGTTCCCCGCCGTGGAATCGGGGATGTAAGCCTCGAAACCATCGACTTTATTGCAAAGGAGCGTCAGATCTCCTATCTCGAAGTATGCGCCATTGCCAAGGATGAGCCCCGGCTTTCCCGCATCGGACCGAAGCTTTATGAATTCAATGAACTGATTGAGCGGTTCCGACAGGAAGTGAGCGGCAACCGCATCTCGTTTCCGGAATTTTTCGAGTATATCCAGAACGAATCGGGGATTGTGCAGGAAATTATTGAACAGCGTGAGAAGAAAAATGAGATGACGGACCGGGTGGAAAATTTGAAAGAACTGATTTCCGATGCTATTGATTTCGAGAAACAGCTCCAGCAGGAAGCGGAAGTCCGGACATACCGCCTCGAAAACAAAGAACCGATCGGACTTGAAGAACCGGAAGAGTTTGTAGACGAGGCAGAAGTTCCGGGAACACTAGCTGCAAAACTGACTTCCTATCTTGAGAATACCGCGCTTTATTCCGAATTGGACAACGAAGAATATGGAGACAATGTCGTTAAATTGATGACAATCCATAGTGCGAAAGGCTTGGAATTTGACTATGTGTTTCTGGTTGGCGTCGAGGAAAGCCTCTTCCCCGGAACCCGTTCAATTCAAAGCGGAAGCGAGGAAGAGATCGAAGAAGAGCGGCGTCTGGCCTATGTGGCCATCACACGGGCCCGAAAAAATCTTATTATCACAACAGCAAAAAACAGAATGGTCTTTGGACAAACCCAGTGCAATCCGGTTTCGCGATTTGTCAGAGAGATTCCGGACAAATATCTGGAGGAAATCGGGGGAAGTATCTTTGACAAGAACGCCAGTCACCAGGGGAAGCCGGGGACAACGGCTTTTTCATCTACCCAGTCCGCGGGCTTTGCCTCAAGGCAGGGAACGGGTGGCGGCAAAGAGAATTCATGGAGCGGCAGGGAATCCTCCCTGACGGGGAAATCCGATTTCTTTGGCAGCGACGGGGGAGCCATGAAGAAGGACCCGGGAAACTCTCCGTTCGATTTCAGAGGAATGCTCTCTCCGAAAACGAAATCCGCATCCGATGTATCGGCTGACAACAAACCCTATCTGCGTGCCGGCGATATCAAGGTAGGAGATCAGGTGAAACACGAAAAATTCGGAGAAGGCCGGATTTTAACCATTCTTCCTGTTGCGGACGATGCCATTTTGGAAATTCAGTTTGAAAGCTATGGAACAAAAAAATTATTAACCAAACAAGCCAGACTGACAAAATAAGAGAGAGTGACACGAACCATGCAGTAAAAGTAGTAAAACAAGCAGTAAAGCAGTAAAACAGTAAAAAAGAGACTTGCAAAAACATACGGCAAGGTCTATAATTTTATCAACAGATGAGGGGAGCTGGTTTACCGGCTGAGAGGACATGAATAAGCGTGTCGACCCTATTACCTGAACCGGATAATGCTGGCGTAGGGACGATATAGTACTTATTTATCATGTCGGACACCTATCTCCAAGCATATCCAAGCGAAAGAGAAGGTGTTTTTTATGTGCGGAGAAATCCCCAAAGAAAAAGGACAGTACACTCAAGGAAAAGAAGAGCGTATCGAAGCGAGCGTGGCTCTCCAGGTTCTGCCATGGGTTGCAATGGACAAGGTCGCAGAAATTGTCGACTGTGTGATCGAATATATTCAGGGCACAGGCGTCCGTTATGTTGTCGGTCCCTTCGAAACAACCATGGAAGGCGATCTGGATGTTCTTCTCGATATCGTGAAACATGCCCAGCACATCGCGATCAGCAAGGGCGCACCGGAAGTGATCTCCATGGTGAAGATCGCCTATCGTCCGGATGAAACCGGAAGTGCAAGCATCAAATCCAAAATCGGAAAATATCAATAACAGATCGGATCCCATATATAAGAGAGGCGCTGCCGCATGACAGAAAATAAATTTTCAGGTCGTATCAATCGAATCAAGGAGAAATCAATAAAAACCGGCAAAAGAATCCTGCCTGCTATTCCGGCGTTGTCGCTGATTCTTTTTTTGGCGCTTTTCGTCGAACTGTTTGTGAGAATCGGAAAAATCAAAGGATTCATTCTTCCGGCGCCTTCTATGGTGCTGCGGGCCTTGTGGATGAATTTTGGTGAAATGGCGCCTCATTTTTGGGAAACATTGTGGGTCTGCGTCGTTGGATTCCTCTGCAGCATTCTTGTTGCGACTGTTGTTGCTGTTCTGATGGATGGAATCGCTGTTTTCAAAAAAACAATCTATCCCATTCTAATCGCATCGCAAACCATTCCGATCATGGTCATCACCCCCATTATTATTCTGCTTCTTGGATATGGACTTACTCCACGTTTCCTGGTCGTGATCCTTGTATGCTTTTTCCCGATCAGCATCAGCTTGTACGACGGGCTTCAATCGGTGGATCCGGATATGATCCTGCTTATGAAATCAATGGGAGCGGACCGGAAGGATATATTCCGACATGTCAAATTTCCTGCAAGCATGCCGGCCTTTTTTTCCGGAATCCGGATCTCTGCAACCTACTGTATCATGGCTACGGTGATCGCCGAGTGGCAAGGATCGAACAGGGGCCTTGGCATCTACATGATCCGGGTGAGACGCTCTTATGATTATGATAAGATGTTTGCGGCAATCCTGCTGATCGTTCTGTTGAGCTTTTTGTTTTTTATTGCCGCGCAGGTTGCAGAAAAAAAGGCGGTCCGGTGGAAAACGAAGGAATAAGCATGAATTCAGAGGAATGAAAAATAGCAGACATGAACAAAAGAAAATAAATTTGAAATAAAAAATATTCAAGCATAAATAAAAAGGAAGAGAGAAATGAAAAAATGAAAAACAAAACAAAATCTCCATATGAAATCAGAATAAAAATCCGACCCGGCAAGCTGATGAACCTGATTCTCATCGGAATGATCCTTCTTGGCTCTGTGCTGGCAGGGTGTTCCGGCACGCAGGCAAACAGCACAATCTATGCGAAAGAGAAAATAACCGTGGTACTGGACTGGGTTGTCAATACAAACCATGTCGGACTATATGTCGCGCAAGAGAAGGGCTATTTTGCAAAGGAAGGATTGGAAGTGGAATTTATCCAGGCTCCGGATATGAACTTTGTTGAAATGGTCGGTGCAAATTCAGCGCAGTTTGGAATTTGCGGACAGGAGCAGCTTTCCCAAGCCCGGGTTACCGGAAATGTTCCGGTTGTCGCGATCGGCGCGATCCTGCAGCATAATACTTCCGGATTTGCTTCTCCTTTGGATCGCAACATCAAAACACCTAAAGATTTCGAGGGAAAGAAATACAGCGGGTGGGGAACTCCGCTCGAAGAAAAATTCATTGACAATCTCATGAAAAAATCCGGCGGAGATTTCAGTAAAGTTGAAATGCGGATGATGGGAGCGACGGATTTCTTTGCAAGCATGGAAACAGAGGCGGATTTTGCCTGGATCTATTATGGATGGGACGGAATCGGCGCAGAGGTCAAAAATTATCCGCTGAATTTTATTTTATTGCAGGATGTGGATCCAAAACTGGATTTCTACTCTCCGATTATCATCTCCAATGAAAAAACGCTTTCCGAAAAACCGGAGGTTGCAGCAAGATTCATGAACGCGGTTTCAACGGGATACACATATGCCGTCAATCATGTGGAAGAATCCTGCGATCTCCTGTTGAAACATACCCCGGAGACCGATCGGACCCATGCGATTGAAAGCGCCAAATATCTTTCCAAGTATTTTCTCAACGAAGATCAGAAATTCGGTGTGATGAAGGATTCGATCTGGCAGAACTTTTCTCAATGGATGTTTGACAATAAATTACTGGATACCAAGCTTGATATTACAAAGAGTTATACAAATAAATATCTTCCATAATCAATGAATGGGATAAAAAAACGAAAAAAGGACAGTATGACCGACGGGCGGGTGGTAGAAAAGGGACAGTACGACGGGCAATATAAAATGGGAGACCCGATAGGATAAAGGATGGAACCAAATGGACATGACGAGCACGAAAAAAATTCCGGTGATCACCGTACGGCAGGCAAGCAAATGGTTTGGCGAGCATCAAATTCTGGACGGAGTGTCAATGCATGTCAATCATCATGAGATTGTCTGTGTGCTTGGTATAAGCGGAAGTGGCAAAACGACACTTTTCAACCTGATATCCGGAATACTGAAACCCGAAAAAGGAGAAATTATTACGGATTCTAAAATAGGGTATATGATGCAAAAAGATTTGCTCATGCCTTGGAAAACCGTCATCGAAAACATCGCTTTGCCTCTTCTGATTCAAGGAGAGGATAAAAAGAGCGCGTATCAAAAAGTGTCGAAGTATTTGGATTCGTTTGGCCTTTCCGGAAAGAGCAACGAATATCCGAATGTTCTTTCCGGGGGAATGCGACAGCGCGCAGCGCTTCTGCGCACGTATATGCAATCCGGCGAAGTGCTTCTGCTGGATGAACCGTTTTCAAGCGTGGATGCTATCACAAGGCATCAATTGCACCGCTGGCTGTTAGGAATCTTCAGTGACCTTTCTTTATCGATTTTGCTGATCACGCATGATATTGAAGAAGCGCTGCTTCTGGCAGACCGCATTTATGTACTTGCCGGAACACCGGCTGCAATAGCAGAAGAAATTCATCTTTCCGATCCTAGGACAGGGCGTTTTGAAGGACTGACCAATGAAGACTGCAATCGCGCGCGAGAACGGATTTACTCGGTTCTGGAAGGGGAACTGATAAAAGATTAGGACAATGATCATAATAAGGACAACAAGGATAATGGGGATAATGCGGTAATGAGAATGAAGACAAACAAGGAGAAAAATTCACAGGACAATCCATTTGAAAAAGGGGCTGATGACTATGACCGCTGGTATGATGAGAACAGCGGGACAATGAAGTCGGAATTATCTGCAATTGCCTGTTTATTCCATAAGGCAAGAGCGGAATATCAGCTCCGCAGCGGGAGAAATGCGCTCCACGGATTGGAAGTGGGCGTAGGAAGCGGACGGTTTGCTGCCGCTTTGGGAATTGAAACGGGAATCGACCCCGTTTTAAGCATGCTCGACATTGCATCAAAACGTGGAATTAATGTATTTCAAGGAGTGGCGGAAGCTCTGCCATTTTTGGACAGCACATTCGATTATACAGCGTTTTTCACTTCTATCTGTTTCCTGAATGATCCGTTAAGATCGTTTCTTGAAGCAAGGCGGGTAATAAAAGACGGCGGCTTCCTGCTCTGTTCGTTTCTGAACCGGGAGAGCGCAATGGGAAAATACTTGGAGAAGAATAGAAGGAAAGACCGTTTTTATACAAATGCGACGTTCTATTCCGGTCAGGAAGTGATCGGATTCCTTGAAAAAGCAGGATTTCATCAGTTCTATGCGAGAGAGACCATATTTCCCGATCTGGAAGGAGAACAACAGCATCAAGAAGGGTTGGGGAAGGGACTATATGGAGTGATTCTTGCATGGAAAAAGCCGGATGGTCAAAAAGATCTGTAAAAAATAAAAAAGGAAAATAAAAAAAGAACCGGATCCGGTTCTTTTTAAATTACATTCATCTATGCGGGCGTCTTGAACTATGCTCTTTTAACAAGTCCTGAACGGAGGCATCTTGTACAGACACTCATTGTCATAGGAGTATTCTTGACCATTACCTTCACTCTCTGTACATTGGGCTTCTGATGAGCAAGAGCCCTTCTCGATACTTGTGAACGAGTAATACTGATCTTTCTTCCAAAAAGTACGCCTTTATCGCAGACTTCACATTTTGCCATTTTTACACCTCCCAGCGTCCCTTAATCGAAACGCGCTCATGCATAATAACATAAAGAATGGCATTTTGCAAGTCTTTCTACAAAAATTAAATTATTAGAAAACCGCTGGAAAACCGCTCAATCGCAGAAGTAAATTCCGCACCTCCAACTAACGTATGGAATTCAATAGTGCAAAGCAACATGTGGATTTTAACAGATATTCAAATGCCAACCAGAAGCTCGTTCGAAACAGATTCTGCAAAATGGGATTCAATTCTGCATTTAGGATTCGATAGAAGGCTTCAGCCCTTCAGGCCCGGAAATGGAATGGGTAGGACAGACCTCGTAGCATTTATTGCAATGGGTACATTTATAAGGGTCGATGACAGCGAGCGGACCATCCATGGTGATCGCTTCTGACGGGCAGATCTTGAAACAGCGCTGACAGCCGATGCAGCCAACAGAGCAATGCTTCTTTGTCTCGCCGCCGGGCCATTTGTTCCGACACTCTACTTTATAATCGTTATTGTATCTTGGAACAATAAAAATGATCTTTTTCGGACAAACGGTGACACAAATGCCGCATGCTTTGCATTTCACTTTATTGATCACAGCGATTCCGTCGATGATATCGATGGCCTCATAAGGGCATTTTTCGACGCAATCTCCGAATCCCATGCAGCCAAAGGTACAGGAACCCGGACCGGAGAATATCCCCTGTGCCGCATTGCAGCGCATCGTTCCCCGGTAATGAAACCTCTTTGCAGTATGATGGCAGTCTCCTTTGCACATTACATGCGCGACAAGAGGGACGACCGGCTTCGCAGGAACCCCCAGAAGCGCGGCCAGCTCGCTGGACACATCAGAACCTCCTACTGGGCATTTACCGGTTTCTGTGCCTCCGTTGGCCAGATAGACCGAGTATCCTTCACATCCGGAAAATCCGCAGGCTCCGCAGTTGGCTCCGGGCAGAACCGCCTGCAAATCCACCTGAAGCTGGTTGACTGGAATTTGAAACACTTTTGAGACAATACCCAATATCAGCCCCAGAACCAATGTCATACCGCCCACAATAAGGGTCGGGACAAGGATTTCCCGGATCCCAAGTGCGATGTGGAAAAGATTACTATTCATTAGTTGTGTCATGCGACACCTCCCGATCAGCGAAAATGATTTTACCTAAAAAAGAGCGAACCTCTATAAAAGCTATCATGCGAACAATTTCTCGATGAGACCTTTGAACCCGAAGAAAGAAATGGAAACCAAAGCAGCGGAAACCAGTGTGATTGGCAGCCCCTTTAAAAATTTCGGGACATCCGCATTGTCGATTCTGGAACGCACTCCGGCAAAGAGGAACATCGCAAGCAGGAATCCGACACCCGCTCCGAAACTATTGGTGATCGCCTGCGCAAAATTATATCCTTTGTCAATGTTCAGAATGGTCACACCGAGAACCGCACAATTCGTCGTAATCAGCGGAAGATAAACTCCAAGAGCGTTATAGAGAGGCGGAAGCAGTTTCTTAAGCATGGATTCAATGCATTGCACCAGTGCGGCGATCACAATGATGAAGACAATGGTGCTCAGATATTTAAGGCCGTTCGGCAGAAGAATATAAAAGTAAATCGGATAGGTCAGAGCGGTTGCCAGAACCATGACAATGATAACAGCAAGACTCATGCCGACCGCGGTATTGACTTTTTTTGAGACTCCTAAAAAAGGACAGATTCCTAAAAATTTCGATAATACAAAATTGTCGACCAGAATGGCGCTAAACAATATAATCAACATTTCTCTCATACATAATCCTCGATTCTAAAATCACAGAATAACCGACTTTCGTTTCAAATCAGCCGATGTCGTTTTTACCTGTTTATCGGACAGGGGCTTCCCCGCAATTTGAACTTCTGGTATCGTCGCATCCGCCGCACATTCCGCAATGGGCCGACATTTCTTTTAAATCAGAAGCGGCATCCAGCTTTTTACTTAATTTTTGAGCCAGGGCGACAAGCATTCCGAAAACAAAAAATCCTCCCGGCGGCAGAATAAGGATGATCATCGGCTCAATCACCCCGCCTGCCTGAAGAACAGGAAGAGCAATCCCGAAGATGGAACCGTTTCCGATGATCTCCCGGATCGAACCCATGAGAATCAACGCCGCGGTAAAACCGACACCCATTCCAAGGCCGTCCAGGACAGACGGCAGCACAGGATACTTGCTGGCGAACATTTCAGCCCTCGCCAAGATGATGCAGTTGACAACAATCAACGGGATATAAATCCCAAGCTCCTTGTTTAGAGCGGGAAGATAAGCTTCCAAAAGCATCTGGACCACAGAGACAAAACCGGCGATAATCGCAATGAAGGCCGGGATGCGGACTTTGTCCGGAATAATCTTCCGCAGCAGGGAAATGGCGAAATTGGAGCCGACCAGGACGAACATGGCGGCGATGCCCATACCAAGACCGTTTTTTGCAGTCGTTGTGATCGCCAGGGTAGGGCAGGTTCCGAGGATAAGCCGTAAAACAGGATTTTCTCTCAGAATTCCCTTGGTGAATTCTTTCAGCAGCGGGATTTTTTTCGGTGACATATCAGTTTCCTCCTTCCGTCTGTAATCTGGCATAGACCATGGCGGCGAAATCCAGCGCGCTGTTTGATGCGTCGACCACGGCTTTGGATGAAATCGTGGCGCCTGTGACCGCATCGACAACATTGGTATTCTGATCGGTCTTTTTTACGGAGAAAAGAAGGCCGGGTGTCCGTTGGACCAGACGACTGATGAAAGACGCCTCGCCAACCTTCTTGCCAAGGCCGGGAGTTTCGTTGTCGGAAAGAATCTTGATGGCGTATACAACCCGGTCCAGCGAGATCCCGGACATGATTTCGATATCTCCTGCGTATCCGCGGGAAAAGGAAATCGCAACCAGTCCGATCATTTTTCCGCTGCTATCCAGTGCCTTATGCGCAGACTTGATATTCGGCGTCTCCCCGGTGATGAAATCCGCAGAAAGCTCTTCAAAGGAGGCTGCCTGGGGAAAAACCGCCAGTCGGGCGTTGTCTTCGTCGATCTTCGCCTGGGCGACAATGGTGTCCTTCGTCAATTCATTCGCACCGGCCAGTGCGAGCGTTACGACCGTTGCAATCACAAACAGGATAAGCGCAGCAATAATCGGATTGTCTTTCAGACTGGCTTTGTTCTTCCGGTTCTTCTCCATTTTGTCCTTTGCACCAGCGTGTTCCATATCAGTTTTTTTGTTTTGCACGTTTTTTACCTCCTCCGAACGGAACAGGGATAGTAAGATTGTCGATATGAGGGGTAATGATATTCATCAGCAAAATGGCATAGGACACTCCTTCTACCATGCCTCCGAAAAGTCTGATCAGCGCTGTGATCAATCCGCATCCGACTCCGTAGATCAGCTTGCCTTTTGTTGACAGAGGGGATGTGACATAATCAGTTGCCATGAAAAAAGCGCCAAGAATCAGACCGCCGGACAGCAGATGATACAATGGATCCCTGCCGGCGATGGCGACGATCAGGACCGTGGTGCCAATAAATGAAAAAGGGATCCAGATCTTGATGATCTTTCGATAAATCAAATAACATGCGCCGATCAGCAGCGCCAGAATGGAAATCTCTCCCAGGCATCCGGCCTTGTTTCCGATGAAGAGATCCCAATAACCGGGAAGATCCGTAGCGCCTTTTTGAAGCAAACCCAATGGAGTGGCAGTGGTGACAAGATCATATCCTGCAAACGAACCGCCGATGTTTTTAACAACCGAGTCGATGCTGCCAAGAATCGTCCATTGATTCATCTGTACCGGAAACGAGATTCCCAGTACGATTCTGGCGGCGATAGCGGGCTTCACAAAATTATTGCTGATTCCTCCGAACATCTGTTTCACAATTCCGATTGCAATAACCGAACCGATGGCGCAAATCCATAAAGGCGTTGTCGGCGGAATGCTTAAAGCAAGAGGCAATCCGGGTACAGCCGCGCTCCAAACTGTAACCGGTTT
>CAZJXH010000055.1:0-17207 GCA_964549475.1 uncultured Oscillospiraceae bacterium | reverse complement strand
GCTGTGTCGCTCCATTTGCGTAGGCATCTTTCCCTGTCTTGTAATCTGCAGAAGAATGGGCGAGGGTGACACGGATTCCATTCGAAATAAGTGTCTTGATCACTTCCATGTTTCCTTCGATTTCGGGAGCGATGGCGATGAAGGTGATTTTGTTTTTGATTGTTTCGATGAAATCCGGATCAGCCGGACAGATCAGGGTTTTATCATGTGCGCCGTTTTTTTCTGCATTCAAAAATGGCCCTTCAAGGTATACCCCGGCTGCCTGGCGCAGATTTTCGAGCGATTTTGTGACTTTGCCGAAATCCCCGGTTACCGTCGCGGGGAAAAATGTCGTAATGCCGTTTTCTAATAAATAGTTTTTCCATTTCTCATAATCAAGTTTCTCGTCCATCGCATCAACACCCACCGCACCATGGGTATGAATGTCAATAAGCCCTGGAATCAGCAAATCGCCTTGCAAGTCGAGGGTATCTATATCCAGTCCCTCTTCTGTCGATTTCTCCCCGATTGTGTCCTTTGGAATAATCTGATCAATCGTATCGCTTAGGACAAGGTCCGCGAGCTGGAACGTGAATTGGTCGTTTAGGATGGTTGCATTTTTAATCCGCATGGTAATTCTCCTCTTGTATTATTCTATTTTTATAAACTCATTCATCCGCTCCGAACCATCCATTCCGGTTAAAGTTTGAATAGGGAAAAGACGAATTGCCATCTGCTATCGATTAATCTTTATTTTATCACATTCTTGCAGTTATTTATCATTGGTTACGTTCTTTCCCCAGGGCAATCGCTTACGAAAAGGGATGGAGCGTAGGGAAACATGGGGGAAACATGGGGGAAACATGGGTGGAATATGGGGACGGTTCTTGAATTTCATTTTATCGCGTTTATGCAATGTAAGAACCGTCCCCATATTCCACCCTTGGCTAATGGTTGGACGCTACATTCCTCCATAACGGACTTTCACCGTCAAGTTAATCGCCATGTGTGGCACACAAGAAAAAATGATCTCCTGGAAAATTCCAGAAGATCATTCCTATTGTTGCTGTGAATGGATAATTGGTGGAAGGAATTACTTCACTTCTACGGTTGCTCCGGCATCTTTCAGCTTTGTTGCAACGATTGCTGCATCTTCTTTGCTGATGTTCTCTTTAATTGCTTTCGGTGCAGTATCAACCATGTCTTTTGCTTCTTTGAGTCCTAGTCCGGTGATTTCACGGACCGCTTTGATAACGTTGATTTTTGTTGCTCCGGCTTCTGTCAGGATAACGGTGAATTCTGTCTGCTCTTCTACTTCAGCTACAGCAGCGCCGGCAGCAGGTGCGGCAACGGCCATTGCGGATGCGGACACACCGAATTCTGTTTCGAGTGCTTTTACCAGTTCGGAAAGTTCGATAACGGTAAGGGCTTTGATTTCTTCAATAAACTTTGCAGTTTTTTCACTAGCCATGATAATTTACCTCCATATTTCTTATTCTTCATTTGTTCACAGTATTTTTTGTTCGATTCGATTTATTTGATTGGCACATTCGAGTCCGGATGGCTTCTTTTAGACCGCGACAGCTGCTATGGTGGACGCCTGGGCTTCTTCGCCTTTTTCACGAATAGCGTTCAGGATCATTGCAAGTCCTGAGATAGGAGATGCGATCGCACATACGATCTGGGCATAAAGAACTTCTTTGGACGGGATGGTTGCAAGTGCTTTCACATCGGCGACGGACAGCAATTTGCTATCCATGGATCCGCCTCTGATTGAAAAAGCATCAATCTTATCCGCATAGAATTGCAATACTTTCGCCGGTGCGACAACATCGGTTTTGCTGTAGGCGATTGCAGTCGGCCCGACAAAGAGTGTTTCCATTCCTGTCAATCCGGCTTCCTTCGCGGCAATAGAGGCCAATGTGTTCTTAACGACCTTGTATGTCACATTTTCCTTGCGAAGCGCATTTCTCATTTCTGTATCCTGCTGTACCGTCAAACCACGATAATCCGTTACCAGCAATGATTGGGCGCTTTTGAATTCTTCAACAAGGGATTGTACGACTTCCTTTTTTCCGTCCAGTATTTTATTACTTGGCATGATTTATTTCCTCCTTTTTTAGAAATTAAAAATATCCCTCGTGCCGTAAGACAGGAGGGATACATTAAATCAAATTAAAATAGCTTTTAAATTGTTTAATCACCTCGGCAGGACGTCTTTCACGTTTGCATCCAAAATGGATTCCTGCTGTCTGCGGGACACTTGAACATATTATTCGAAATAGTTGTTTTTGTCAATCCTTTTAATTCAAACGTGCGGTATTGACCTTGATTCCTGTACCCATTGTCGCTGAAATGGAAACGCTCTTGAGATATTGGCCTTTCGCTGCAGATGGTTTTGATTTGACAATCGCATCCATGATGGTTTTGAAGTTCTCTGCCAATTTCTCTTGTCCGAATGACGCTTTGCCGATCGGGCAATGGATGATATTGGTTTTGTCCAGACGATATTCGATCTTACCGGCTTTGATGTCGGCAATCGCTTTCGTCACATCCATGGTTACGGTTCCGGCCTTCGGATTCGGCATCAGGCCTTTCGGTCCAAGCACTTTACCCAACCGTCCGACAACACCCATCATATCAGGCGTTGCAACGACAACATCGAATTCAAACCAGTTCTCGGTTGTAATTTTGGCAACAAGGTCTTCTGCCCCGACATAGTCCGCGCCGCCGGCCTTTGCTTCGTCTGCCTTGGGTCCCTTGGCGAAAACCAGAACCCGGACAATACGGCCTGTTCCATGTGGCAGGACGACCGCTCCACGAACCTGCTGATCCGCATGCCTTGAGTCAACGCCCAGCCTTACATGCAATTCAACGGATTCATCGAATTTTGCAGTAGCAGTTTTCTGAACAAGCGCGATTGCTTCGGCAGGGTCATAGGCTGTATTTCTATCGACGAGTTTCATCAACTCTTTAAATCTCTTGCCTCTTTTCATATTCTTTCACCTCTCCTTTGGATTAACCGTCAATAACGACGATTCCCATGCTACGTGCCGTTCCCGCTACCATGCTCGCACAAGCTTCCAGGCTTGCGGCATTGGTATCCACTATCTTAAGCTCTGCAATTTTCATGCATTCCGACTTCGTGATCTTCGCAACCTTTGTTGAGTTTGGTTTGCCAGAACCACTTTCGATTTTACAGGCTTTCTTCAGCAATACCGGAACCGGAGGAGTTTTTGTTATGAAAGAATACGATCTGTCAGCAAAAATAGTGATAATAACGGGGATGATCAATCCAACGTCTTTTGCTGTTCTCTCATTAAATTCCTTGACGAACTGCGCAATGTTTACGCCGTGTTGTCCAAGGGCTGGTCCTACCGGTGGTGCCGGTGTGGCTTTTCCTGCGGGTATTTGTAATTTTACGTACCCTGTAATTTTCTTTGCCATTTCGTTCCACCTCCCATTAATTTACGCTCTTGCAAGCGTCCTATCTATTTTATCTGCGAAATGCAGTTGATAGCCAATCAAGCTTAAATTCTCATTACCTGTGTCAGTTCCAGTTCCACCGGAGTCTCTCTTCCAAACATGGAGACAAGCACTTTGACTTTTTTCTTCTCAAAGTTGATATCTTCCACAGTACCGATAAAGCTTTCCAACGGTCCGCTGATGACTTTGATGGAATCTCCGACCCCGTAATCCACTTCAGGCTCCCAGGAGGATTCCAAGCCCATCAAGGCGAGTTCTTCCTCGGACAGGGCCACTGGCTTTGAATTGGGTCCGACAAATCCGGTCACACCCCTTGTGTTTCGTACAATGTACCAGATTTCATCCGTCAAAACCATTTTGACAAGCACATATCCAGGATAGATTTTACGTTGCATCACTTTGGTCTTGCCGTCTTTGATCTCGGTATAGTCTTCCATGGGAACTTCTATTTCTTGAATATAGTCACTGATTCCGCGATTTTCGACGATTCTCTCCAATGTGGCTTTTACTTTATTCTCATAACCGGAATAGGTATGAATAACATACCAAAGGGCTTCGTTGTTTGTTTCCTCAGTCATTGTTTGAACTCCTTATTTTGCAGATACCGTCGAAGATTCCGAGGATACTGCCATAGATGAGATTCCGCTGGATGCTGAAGAGGTCGAACCCGTTGAAGTCGTATTGCTGATAACCGTGCTGGTAACTGATGACTCCGGGAAAAAACCGACCGCGCCTAAAAAACCAGATAAAATCTTATCCACAGAAAAGATGAATATTGCTGCAAAGAGGCAAATCATCACAACGGTAATCGTACTTTGAGTCAGTTTCTTCCTGTCCGGCCAAACCACTTTTTTTAGTTCGGCTTTCAGTTCAACAAAAAACTTGGCTATTTTCTTGCCAACAAGTACAAACTTATTTGGTTTTTTCACTTTATCTGCCATCTTACACTCCTCACTAATTATAGGCTATGCAATGAAATCACTTTGTTTCCTTGTGACTTGTGTGCTTGCGGCAGAACCTACAATACTTTTTCATTTCGAGTCTGTCCGGATCATTTTTCTTGTTTTTCATTGAATTGTAATTCCGTTGTTTGCATACTTCGCATGCCAATGTGATTTTCTCACGAGCTCCAGCCTTTGCCATATTCTATTCCCCCCGCATTTTGCGCATTAATATATTTTCGTGCCATTAAAAAAAAGGACTTACACGTCGATAAGCAACAGAATTTTACCATGGAACATGATTTTTGTCAAACACAATTTTGTAATAACCCCCCGAAAATAGGCGTAAAGGGTGAAAAAAGTTGAAAATGCTGGTGGTAATGACGCAAATGAAGAAAAGTCTAGCGTCTTTTCTTCAGCTCCTCATATACTTCATCAAATGAAATCCCCTGCTGAACCAGTAAGACCGTCAAATGGTACAGTAAATCGGAAACTTCTGCCACAGTATCCTCCTTTTTTCCGTTTTTCGCTGCAATGACGACTTCACAGGCCTCTTCGCCGACTTTCTTGGCGATTTTATCGACTCCTTTTTCTAAGAGATAATTCGTATAGGACCCTTCTTTTGGATTAGCGATCCGGTCCACCACGACGTCGTAGAGTTCATCCATTATATTCCCGATATTGCTCATTGTTTTTTCCTCCAAATTAAAATTCAATCTATGTTCTTCCTATGTTCTTCAATATTGTTCGATGCTCATATAGATTATTCGATTTATATTAATCCCTATTTCAACATTTCCAGAGTCCGGTAAAAACAGCTCATTTCTCCAGTGTGGCATGCTACGCCGGTTTGATCAACCAGGAAAAGTAAAGCGTCCTGATCACAGTCGATTTTTGCCTCGACCACCCGCTGCAGATGCCCGGAAGTCTCGCCCTTCAGCCAGAGGGTGCCGCGGCTTCTGCTGTGATAGTGCATGAATCCGGTTTCAATCGTCTTTTTGAAAGCTTCTTCGTCCATATAGGCGAGCATCAGCACCTCCCGGGTGGCGAAGTCTTGTGCGACAACGGCAACCAGGCCATTCTGGTCCTTCTTAAAGCCAGTCCAGAGATTTTCGGGGGAAACTTTCTCCTCCTGCATTTTATCGATAAATAGCTGCTCGATTCCTTTTTCCATTTTATCCTCCTGTATTATGCTTTGTAAGGGAGGTGCATTTCTCTTGTTTGTTAAGAAATGCCCTGACGCTTCATTCCGGTTTGATTCGAAGCGTTTTCCTCCTAAAAATAGTTTATAGGGGAGGTGCATTTCAATTGTTTGTTAAGAAATGCCTTGACGCTTCATTCCGGTTTGATTCGAAGCGTTTTCCTCCTGTATTATGCTTTGTAAGGGAGGTGCATTTCTCTTGTTTGTTAAGAAATGCCCTGACGCTTCATTCCGGTTTGATTCGAAGCGTTTATCTTCCATTCTTAATGAAAATCGTTTTACGATTTTCATTATAGTGAAATGCCTGCCCTTACGGTGAAAATCGCTTTGAGATTTTCCATAGGGTGAAATGCTTGCCCTTACGGTGAAAATCACTTTGCGATTTTCTATAGGGTGAAACGCTTGCCCTTGCGGTGAAAATCGCTTTACGATTTTCCATAGGGTGAAACGCATTTGCGTTTCACCTTCTGACAGGAACCCCGCGTCCGGAAAGATATGTCTTCAGATCCTTGATCTCGATTGTCCCGAAATGGAACAGGCTCGCGGCAAGAACCGCTTCCGCCTGTCCTTCCACAATGATATCATAAAAATCGGAAAGCTTCCCCGCTCCGCCGGAGGCAATGACCGGCACCCCCACCGCCTGTGCGATTTCGCGCGTGATACCGATGTCATATCCGGATTTCGTTCCGTCTTTGTCCATGCTGGTCAGAAGGATTTCTCCCGCGCCGAGTTCCACTGCTTTTTTTGCCCAGGCGACCGCTTCGAGGCCTGTCGGTTTCCTTCCGCCGCTCACGACCACTTCATACCAGCCCTCCGGCCTTTTGCGCACATCGATGGCGACAATGATGCACTGGTTCCCGAACATGGCCGAAGCCTCCCGGATCAGTTCCGGTCTCTCCACTGCCGCGGAATTCAGCGAAACCTTGTCCGCGCCGGCGTTCAGAATGGATCGGATGTCTTCCACCGTGCGAATCCCGCCTCCGACGGAAAAAGGGATGAACACTTCCGCGGCGACGCGGGATACCATGTCCACCACAGTGTTTCTTGCCTCGTGTGTCGCGGTGATATCCAGAAAAACAAGCTCGTCCGCGCCGGAAAGGTTGTAGGCTTTCGCAGCCTCCACTGGGTCCCCCGCGTCAATCAGGCCGATAAAGTTCACGCCCTTGACGACACGTCCGTTCTTTACATCAAGGCAGGGGACGATACGTTTTGTAAGCATTCTCGCAAATCCACCTTTCCTTCATACAGTGCTTTACCGATGATCACGCCGCCGGCTCCGGACGATTTTGCTTCCAATACATCGTCCATTGTGCCGATTCCTCCGGAAGCGATTACTGACAGCGCCGTTTCTCTGACAAGCTGCCGGATTCCCAGGATTTCAGCGCCCTGAAGCATCCCGTCGCGTGAAATATCGGTGTAGATAATGGTTTCCACGCCGATGGACTCCATGGCTTTTGCAAAGTCCAGCACGTTCATTCCGCTTTTTTTTGTCCACCCGTCGACCGCCACTTCGCCGTTCCTGGCATCGATTCCGATTGCAATCCGATTTCCGTATTTTGCCACCGCTTTGCAGGTGAAATCCCTGTCCCGGACAGCGGATGTCCCCAGGATAGCCCGTGCGATACTGGAATCCAGCACACGGTCCAGGGTTTCCATGTTCCGGATTCCACCTCCGGTCTGGACCAGCAGCCCCGATTTCGCCGCAATCGCCGCAATCAGAGAGTGGTTCGCCGGAATTCCGGTTTTTGCCGCATCAAGATCCACCAGGTGAATCCATGTGGATCCCGCTTTCCGAAACGATTCCGCCACCGCGGCGGGATTGTCGGAATATACCGTCACTTGGGCATAATCTCCCTGTTTCAAGCGGACGCAACGGCCTTGAAGAAGGTCGATGGCAGGGTAGATCGTAAACTCTTTTTCTATTTTTGTCTTTTTGTTTTCTTCCATATTGTCCATTCATTAACCATCCGATTTCCTGTTTTTTAATTTTTTAATTTTCAATTTTCAAAATGACCGCACCCAGGCGCGAAGGATGTCCAGGCCCACTTCGCCGCTTTTTTCAGGATGGAACTGCATCGCGCAGATATTGCCCTTTTCGACGGAAGCGGTGAAACGGATTCCATGCTCGGTTTTTGCTGTAATCATCGACGCATCCAGCGGTACGGCGTAATACGAATGGACAAAATAGACCGACCGGCCCTCCTTGAACAGGTTTCCCTTCGTTTCAACCAGCTGGTTCCATCCCATATGCGGAATCTTGATCGAGGGAGAGGCCGGCAGTTTCGCCACGGTCCCTCTCAGGATTCCAAGTCCGTTGACCAGAAAGCCGGGCTGGCGCTCTTCCGGAATGCCGCGGTCTTTTATCAAAGGCGAAGCGGGTTCAGAAAAGATATTCTTTCGTGATTCAAAAGATTCGGATTCCGATCCTTCCTCGCTTGTCTCAAACAGCATTTGCATGCCAAGGCAGATGCCCAGCAGCGGCTTTTGACGGTGAATGGCTTCATATAGCCCGTCCATCAGGCCGGACGCTTTTAGATTTCCCATTGCGGCAGACATGGCTCCGACGCCCGGAAGAATCACCGCATCCGCTCTCAGAAGGTCGTCCGGACGGGATGTGACCCTTGCGTCCTGTCCGATATAGAGCATTGCTTTATATACACTTGCCAGATTGCCCATTCCATAATCTACGATCGCTATCATTCTTTATCCTTCATTTTATTGATTTTTATTATTGACTGATTTATTCCAGATGCCTGCCGGTCAGTTTCTCGTAGGCTTCCACGTATTTCGCCGCCGTACGGTCAATGATTTCTTCGGGCAGAGCAGGCGCCGGGTAGGTCTTGTCCCAGGTCAGCGTTTCAAGCCATTCTCTCAGGAACTGCTTGTCAAAACTTTTCTGGGCTCTGCCCGGCTCATAGTCCGAAAGTTCCCAGAACCGCGAGGAATCCGGGGTGAAAATCTCATCCGCGACCACCAGTTCTCCATCGATGGTGCCGAATTCAAACTTGGTGTCGGCAAGAATGATCCCGCGCGTTTTCGCATATTCTGAGGCTTTTTTGTAAAGATCCAGACTTGCGTTTTTCAACTTTGTCGCCATATCAGCCCCGATCAAATCGCAGAGCTGCGGAAAACTGATGTTGATGTCATGACCCGATTCTTCCTTCGTAGACGGTGTGAAAACCGGTTCGGGAAGGATATCCGCCTGGCGGAGCCCTTCCGGCATCGGGACGGATCCGACGCAGCCCGTCGCCTTGTATTCTTTCAGAGCGGAACCTTCCAGATACCCTCTGACAATGCATTCCACCGGCAGCATGGCCACTTTTTTCACCCACATGGAGCGGCCCTTGAGGTCCTCGCAATACTCGGAAAGCCCGGCGGGATACTCCCTCGGGTCGGTCGAAATGACATGGTTTGGAATCACATCCCGGGTATAGTCAAACCAGAAGGCCGCAATGCTGTTCAGCACTTTCCCCTTGTTCGGAATCAGCTCGTCAAATACCACATCGAATGCCGAGATCCGATCGGTGACAACAATCAGCAGGGTATCCCCCAGGTCATAAACGTTCCGTACCTTCCCGCGCACAAAAAGCGGGAGCTTGATAAAATCCGTGTCTTTCAGTTCTTTTGTCATAGAATGGCTCCTCCGATAAAAATGTTTTTTATTTAGTAAATAGGAACAATCGATTCTTGCAATATGGAACCGTTTCCAAAGATGAATTCATGTAAGGGAAAGCTCCCTGTCTGATTACAGAGTTCCTTTCGTCGATGGAATTTGTGATGCGAAACGGGGATCGATCTCGGTCGCCGTCCGAAGCGCTTTCGCAAAGGCCTTGAACATCCCTTCGATAATATGATGGTCGTTCTTGCCGCATTCGCAATTGATATGCAATGTGATTCCGCTGTTCTGCGACAAAGCCCGGAAAAATTCCTCCACCAGCGAGGTATCGAAATCCCCGACTTTCGGCGAGGTGAATTCCGCATGGATTGCCAGAAAAGGCCGTCCCGAGATATCCAGATCGACGCAGACAAGAGCCTCGTCCATCGGGATTCTCGCGCTGCCGTAGCGCCGGATTCCCCTTTTGTCGCCGAATGTCTTCTGTAAAACCTGTCCCAGTACAATGCCGATGTCCTCGACCGTATGATGTCCGTCGACATACAAATCACCCTTGCATTGAATGGTCAGATCCATTCCGCTGTGTTTCCCCAGAAGAATCAGCATATGGTCCAGAAATCCAATCCCGGTGCTGATATCGGTCGCACCCGTTCCATCCAGGTCGGCTGATGCATAAATTTTCGTTTCATTAGTGTCCCTGTTCATTTCCGCTTTTCTCATTTTGTCGGTGCTCCTTTTGCTAAAATGCTCTCCAGCGCCTGTGTCAATTGCCGCATTTCCTCTTCTGTGCCGATACTGATCCGCAGATAATCGTCAATCCTCGGCTTGCTGAAATACCTTACCAGTATACCTTGTTCTCGTAAAAGTTCATAGAGCTTCTTTGCAGAAAACGCCGGATGGGTTGTAAAAATAAAATTCGCTTTGGATGGAAGGGTGGAAAACCCCAGCCGGTTTAATTCCCCGACAAACCATTCCCTTGTCTTGATGATCCGCGCGCGGGTCTGCTCAAACCACGGACCGTCTTCAAACGCGGCAAGAGTCAGTTGCTGCGCGAGGATGTCCATGGTATAGGAGTTGAACGAGTCCCTCGTGCATTCCAGTGCTTTGATGAGGGACGGATTCCCCATTGCATATCCCACCCGGAGGCCTGCCAGCGAGCGGGATTTCGAAACCGTCTGGACCACCAGCAGATTGTCGGATTCGTCGATCAGACGGACAGCGGATTCCCCTCCGAAATCAATGTAGGCTTCGTCGATGACGACAAGCCGGTCCCGGTTGGATAAAACCAGGTCTTTTATCTCCTCCACCCCGATGGTGATTCCTGTCGGAGCATTCGGATTGGCAAGCACCACCCCGCCGCGGAACTGTTTGAATTTTTCCAGCGGAATTGTAAAGTCGTCGCAAAGCGGGATAAGAGTCGCAGGAATCGAGTAGTAATCTGCATAGACCGGATAAAAGCTGTAGGAAATGTCCGGGAAAGCGACCGGCATGGCTTTGTCGAAAAACGCCTGGAACACAATGGCAAGGACTTCGTCCGATCCGTTTCCGAAAAACAGCTGGTCCGGACGAATTCCGTAATAATCCGCAACCGTCTCTTTCAGGAGGCTTGAAGTCGTATCCGGATAAAGCCGCAAGGCCTCGCAGGAAAACTGCGCCATCCGTTCTTTCACCTTCGGGGAAGGCGGATAGGGATTCTCGTTGGTATTCAGTTTGATGCAGGGTTTTTTTGGCTGTTCTCCCGGAACATAGGGCGTTGATTCTTTTGTTTTTTTATTCCATAATCGATTGTCCATTTCGAACGGTTCTCCACTCTTTTGCTATTTTGATGTTGGAATATGGTGACGGTTCTTTTGTTTCATTTTATTTCTTTCATGAAATAAAAGAACCGTCCCCATGTTCCCTATATTCCATTTATTTTTTCTTTTGACAGGATGTCCTCCTCGAACCGGACCAGCATGGACTGCGCGTGGCAATCCAGTTTCTCGGCTCCGGCGAACGCGGCCACATCCCGGTAGCATTCCCGCAGCGCCTCCCTCGTATAATGGATCACGCTGGTTTTCTTCTGGAAATCCGCGGTATTGAGCGGGGAGAAAAACCGCGCTGTCCCGCTTGTCGGAAGGACATGGCTGGGTCCGGCGAAATAATCCCCCAATGGCTCCGGACTGTAATGTCCGACAAAAATCGCACCGGCATTGAAGATACGGGGAATCACCTGTTCGGGGGATGCGATGCAAAGCTCCAGATGCTCCGGCGCCAGTATATTGGCGAATTCGACCGCGATGGCCAGATTCGGCACGACCACAATCGCACAAAAATCGGCCAGGGAAGCTTCCAGGATTTCCAGCCGGGGCATCTGCCCCGCCCGCGTGACGACCTGCCGGGCGACCTGCTCCGCAAGATCCGCATCGTCTGTGATCAGGATGGCGGAGGCCAGTTTGTCGTGTTCCGCCTGGGACAGAAGGTCGGCGGACAGAAAGGCGGGGTTCGCGGTCTTGTCCGCCAGGATCAGGATCTCGCTCGGGCCGGCGAACATGTCGATGTCCACCTTGCCGTAGACCAGGCGCTTGGCCGTATTGACGTAAATGTTGCCGGGGCCGCAGATCTTGTCGACCGCAGGGACGGTGGCGGTGCCGTACGCCATCGCAGCGATCGCCTGGGCGCCGCCAACCCGGTAGACCTCGCTCGCACCGGCGATCCTGGCCGCAGCGAGGATCATCGGGTCCACGCTCCCGTCGCTGCAAGGCGGCGTGCACATCACGATGCGGGGCACGCCCGCCGCCTTGGCGGGCAGGATGTTCATGAGGACGGACGACGGGAGCGGGGCCGTCCCGCCGGGCACATAGACGCCCACGGTCTGCAAAGGCCTTACCAGCATGCCGACACTTGCGCCGTTTCCCCTTTCCAGACGGATATCCGGCGTGATCTGCGCCTGGTGGAATTCCACGATATTCGCCTTTGCCTTGTATAGGATCTCCAGGAGCGCCGGATCCACCGCGGCCACGGCTTCCTCCATCTCTTCCGGCGTGACCGGAAGCCGGTCCGGCGTGATGCCGACCTTGTCAAACTGCCTGGTATAGCGGCATAACGCCTCGTCCCCGGTCTCCCTGACATCCTCGAGGATCCCGGTGACCGCCGCGATGACGTCCTTCTGCTCCATTTTCGCACGGAGCCCCAGCTTTCGGGCAAGATCGGAAAGATCGCTCCCATCGGATTGGATTACTTTGATATTCATAACGCTTCCTTCTTTTTCATTTTTGTTTTTCCAGCTGTTTCCGGACTGCCTGGATCAGCTCCTGGATCTGCTCGGATTTCATTTTCATGCTGACACGGTTCACCACCATCCTGGCGCTGATGTCCGCAATGGTCTCGAGTACCGCAAGTCCGTTTTCCTCCAGTGTTCTCCCGCTCTCCACGATGTCGACGATGACTTCCGAAAGCCCGATCAGCGGAGCGAGTTCGACGGATCCGTTGAGTTTGATGATTTCGACACTTTCGTGCTTTTTCATTTCGAAATATTCTTTTGCGATATGCGGGTATTTCGTCGCAACCCGCTTGTTCGGGATCAGGTCCAGTTTCCCTGCCAGTTCTTTCGATCCGCACACGCACATCCTGCAGGCGCCGAACCCGAGATTCAGGACTTCATATAAATGCCGCCCTTCTTCGAGCAGGGTGTCTTTTCCGACAACGCCGATATCCGCCGCACCGTATTCCACATAGGTTGGGACATCTGCGGGTTTCGCCATGATGAACCGGAACCCGGTTTTGGAATCCTCTAAAATAAGCTTCCGGCTTTTTTCTTTTGCCGCGGAGCAGTCATAGCCTGCGGCTTCCATCAGTTCGATGGCCTGTTCCGCCAGCCGGCCTTTTGATAATGCAATGGTGATCTTATCCATGTTATTCCTCTTTATCTTTTCGATTCATAAATTATGACCAAGTAGTCCGCTTGTCCCGGGTCTCAGTCAAGCCTTTGCAATTCTCCTTTGGCATCAAGGAATACCGCCTGACCGATTCCTTTATCGTTCGCATAAGCCAGCAGTTCTTCCGGTTTCAGATTCATACAGTCCAGCTCGGTGTTGATTTTCTTTTCTCTCTGCTCTCTGACATAGGCAAACGCCTTTGCTCTGGACCGGATGTCATATCCGACAACAAGCGTTGGCCCGAATGGAACGGTTTTCTTTTTTTGCCGGCGCAAAGCGGTCATGACAAAATTGATTCCCAGAGAAAATCCGGTGGAAGATAACGAGCGGCCAAATTCACTTACCACATTGTCGTAACGACCTCCGCTCAGCAGAGGAAACCCGATTCCATAGGTAAATCCTTTGAAAATGATCCCGGTGTAATAATTCAGGCTCTGGAGCATGCCCAGATCCAGAGAGACATATTTGAGGATGCCTTCCTCTTCTAAAATTTGAAGAACCTCGTTCAGATTGTCCAGTGCTTGTAAAGAGCGTGTATTGGTTACCAGTTGCCGCATTTCGTCGATCAGGTCATATGTGCCATACGAGGAAGCCATATTTAGAAGGACTTTTTTTGCATTTTCTGAAAGCTCCAGCTGTTCGCACAAATCCTCCAGAGCCACCATTTCTTTTCCGTCGATCAGTTTCGGAAGCACCTCTGCGGCCTCTTCATCAATCTTCCATTCCTCCATCAGTCCTTTGAAAAATTCCACTTCGCCGAGGCTCACCTGCAGATCCGTAATCCCCAGCAGGATTGCGGATTCAATGGCGGTTGTGATAACTTGTGCATCCGCCCTCGGGGTTTTGGGGCCCATCAGTTCGATGCCGGCCTGGGTGAATTCTTTTTGCTTGCCGCCGCCTGTTTCATTATAGCGGAACATTTCCCCGATGTAGGAAAGGCGGATCGGGGGTTTGACATCTTTTAAAACCGTGGATGCCAGTCTTGCAGCGGGAACCGTTCCATCGTATCGAAGGGAAAGGATCCGTCCCTGCTGGTCAAAAAATTTGAACATCCCTTCCTGCGGTGCAAATCCGTTCCCCGCAGCATAGACATCGTAAAATTCCAATGTCGGGGTTTCGATTTCCAGATATCCGTTCAACGCGAACAGGGATCGCAGCTTGCTCTCGATTTCACGTTTCGCGGCACACTCGTTCGGCAGGATATCATTGATCCCGTCCGGTGTATAATATTTCCATTTTCCCATCACGCACCTCTTGCCTGATTGACAACACAGGGACGGTTCTGTTATTTCATTGTGTTGTCACGTGTCATTGTTTTTTGTTGATTGCTTTATCGAAGTAAAGTGGTAAATCAATAAAGCGTATTATACCGTATCAACGCCGTGTCTGTCAACCGTGAATTTTAAATGATTTCTTTTACATGATTTGCTACATGATTTGCTATAATCTGTCATGGTTTGTCAAACTGGTCCCAGTATTGTCCCGCCCCCCACAACGCTCTCGTCATGATAAAACACAACGGATTGTCCGGGTGTGATGGCTCTTTGCGGCTGGTCGAACACAACTTTTGCCGTATCTCCCGCCACCGGGATCAGCGTGGCAGGAGCAGGAACCGCACTATACCGGATTTTTGCCTGGACCTGGATCGGGTCTGTCAATTCTGAAATTTCGATAAAATTCAAATCTCCGGCAGTCAGAATTGTTTGAAAGATTTCCTCCTCTGCGCCCAACATCACCGTGTTATTTTCCAGATCGATCCGTGTGACGAACATGGGGATGCCGAATGCGATGCCAAGTCCTTTCCGCTGGCCGATCGTATAGTGTCCGATGCCTTGATGGGTGCCGAGAATCCGGCCTTTTGAATCGATGAAATTCCCGGGAATGGATTTCTCTCCGGTGTAACGTTCGATAAAGGCCGCATAATCCTGGTCCGGAACAAAACAGATTTCCTGGCTGTCCGGTTTTTTTGCGATGGATAAGCCATATCGGGCGGCAATTTCGCGGGTCTGATCCTTTGCCATGTCCCCCAGCGGCATGAGCATGTGCGAAAGCTGATGTTGGGTGAAGTGGTAAAGAACATAGCTTTGATCTTTTTGAATGGAGGCTCCCCGGTGAAGTTCAACTCTGCCGCTGACGGGATTGGAGATAATTTTCGCATAATGTCCTGTCGCGATGTAGTCAAACTCCATCGAAAGGGCTCTGTCCAGCAGTCCCTCGAATTTGATATGCCGATTGCAGGCGATGCAGGGATTGGGGGTTCTTCCGCATTGGTATTCTTTGACGAAATAATCCACGACATCCTTGCGGAAGGCTTCTTTGAAATTCAGTACATAATGGGGAATCCCCAGTTTGAAGGCAACCATCCTGGCATCGTTGATGTCGTCCAGCGAGCAGCATCCACCGCTTGGATGTGCAAGGTCATCGGATTCTTCCGCCCAGAGTTTCAGCGTCACGCCGACGACTTCATACCCCTGTTCGAGTAATAATGCCGCTGCAACCGAGCTGTCCACCCCGCCGCTCATGCCGATCATGACCTTTTTCTTGTTCATGGCCTGTTTCCTTTCCTTTACCGGATTCCCGCTAGACGCTGAATTTTTCGCTTTCGAATATCTTATTCACAATCGGCAGCGACGCCAGCCCGACTGCGATCCCTGCGACAGCCTGTATCAGGTTCGGAACAATATTGACCAATGCGTATGGAACGCCAAACAAGATGCTTTCAAAGGAAAAGTAGCCACCGATCATGATTCCTTCACAGATGAGAAAGATAAACGCCGTATAGAAATAGCGGTTCTTTTTGCCGTATTTCAACAAAATTCCTGCTACCAGACCCATCAGCCCTTTGATCACAAGAGTTGCGGGCGCATACTGCGCGTACCCGAGAAAAAGATCGGAGAAAACAGACCCCAAAGCAGCCACCACTCCGGCAAAAGGTCCGAGTATCAACGCCGATGCAAAAATCACGCCATCTCCCAGGTTCACATATCCGCCCTGGCCATTCGGTATTTGTAAAAACATTGTCGCGACAAGCACCAATGCAGTCAATATGCCGCCGTAAGCGATCATCCGTATTTTTTTCCTGTCCATTTCCATATCCTCATTTCTGTTTTTCATTATTCTGATTTAAAAAATACTCTGTTGTTCTCATTGTCCAAATCCCTTGATCCGACTGTGTGATCTGACTGTGGATTCTCTATCCTTTTGCCAATTTGAAAATATCAAGGATCTCTTTTTTGTCCAAATTGCGGATCCCCGGAATGGTCCTTTTTCCGTAAAACGTGCATTTTTCCGCCATGCTGTCAAAACTGTCCTCCTCAATTCCAAGGTCCCGCAGAGTCAATGGCATCCCCAGGATTTTCGCAAAATAGTCCTCGCATCGTTCGATTCCTTCCAGCGCAGTCCTGGCAGGATCTGCAAAATTCATCGTGCATCTCCAAACTTCCACCGCGAAGCGGCAAAATTTCATCACATCCATCTGATAAACATATCTCGCCCATGCCGGGAACAATACACTCAATCCTGCGGCATGCGCCACGCGGTCAAACATTCCGCTCACCTCGTGCTCCAGCTGATGGACGGGGAGCCCGACAGATTTGCCGGCTCCGGTCAATCCATTGTGAGAAAGACTGGAAGCCCACATCAGAGTCGCGCGCGCTTCGTAATCCGCTGGAGCTTCCATGACGACTTTCCCTGCGTCAATCACACTGCGCATCAATGCCTCTCCGATCTGATGGGTCAGTTCCGCATCCGGATCCGGTTGGAAATAGCGTTCCAGGGTATGCATCAGAATGTCAACCACCCCGCAAGCGGTTTGATAGGGAGATACTGTATAAGTCAATTCCGGGTTCATCACCGCAAACAAAGGACGGTTCAAAGGATTGTCGAATCCTCTTTTGGACTGGATCTCTTCATTGGTGATCACACAGGAAGAACTCATTTCGCTCCCGGCAGCCGCGATGGTCAGAACAATGCCGACAGGAATCGCTTTCTGTGGAATTCTCTTTTTGACGGAAAAAACCCAGGGATTGCCGTCCTCAATGGCTCCGATAAAGCTAACCTTGGCAAAATCC
>CAZJXH010000054.1:0-17273 GCA_964549475.1 uncultured Oscillospiraceae bacterium | reverse complement strand
CGCACGAGTCATTGTACCCGACCAGCAGCTTTCTCTTGCAATTGGCCGCGAGGGCCAGAATGCAAGACTTGCGGCAAGACTTACCGGCTGGAGGATTGATATCCGAAGTGAGTCCCAATTCCGTGAGATCCTGGAATCGGAATTGATGGAGCGTTTTTCACAGGCAGCAGAATCGGTTGCAAGCGAGGATTATATCGAGACACCCGAAGATGCCGGATCGTTCGGATCGGCGGAATCGGAACCGGCTGGACCGACAGAGCCGGCAGTGGAATAAGAAGCAAAAGGGGGCGTTTTTTTGCTTAAGAAAGTACCGAACAGGATGTGCATTTCGTGCCACGCCATGAAACCAAAGAAAGAACTGGTCCGGATTGTGATGAACGGCGAAGAAACAGTATCCGTTGATTTGACCGGAAAAGCCCAGGGCCGTGGAGCTTACCTGTGCAAGTCCGTTTCCTGCCTGCTGGCCGCACAAAAAGGGAAGAAACTGGAGAAAGCGTTTAAACATCCGGTATCGGAAGATACCATGCGGATTTTAGCAAAGACCATCGAGGAGATGCAATGAGAAGCACGACGGATTCGATCCTGGGACTTATCGGACTGGCAACGAAAGCAAGAAAAACAATCACCGGAAATGAAGGATGCGAACTTGCGATCAAGAATGCAAAAACAAGCCTGGTGATCCTGGCTGGAGACGCGTCGGAGAACACCAAAAAGCCGATCATTAAATTATGTGGATACCATCATGCGGTTTTGCGGGAATTTGCAACAAAAGAAGATCTGGGAAGATACACCGGGAAGCCGATCCGGGCCATCGTGGCGATCACGGACCCCGGATTCGCGAAAAGGATACTGGAACTGATTGACACAATAAAGGAAACAGAATAGAATTTTCATTTAGAAAAAATTGAAAAGAACAGGTTTTGGAGGATAACATAAGATATGGTAAAAAACGAGGATTCTGGAACGGGATTGATGGCTGGATTTAGTAAACACAAAGGGGCTGTTCCACTGCAAAGCGAAAAACCTGCTGAGAAGACAATCGAGCAGGAAAACGAAAAAAACAAAGCGAAAGCCAAGGGGAAAGAAGCGGAACCGGTTGTGGCCAGCAATCCGGAAAACGAAATCAAAGGATCGACGATAACAATGCAAGGGGTATCCGGCAAAAAAATTACCGGATCTGTTATTGTTGTCAAAAAATCGAAGCCGGTTTCTAGTGACACCCATGAACAGCAGGACAGCGAACACCATCATGAAGAGAAGGAAGCCGGGGAGGAATCTTCTGCAACCGAAAAACCGGCAAAGGAATCCACTTCTCCTGCCGAGAACCAAAAACAACAGGAGACAAAGCAAATAGATCCTGTAAAAGAGCCCTTGAATATTATTCAGGAGCCTGTTATCCATGAACAGCCAAAGCCTGCCCAATCCGCAGAATCCATCAAAGAACCCCTTGTGAAAGAATCTTCGGTAAAAGAACCTTCGATGAAAGAACAGCCATCAAACAAAGAATCCTCCTCGAAGGAGACAACAGCAAAAGAACCTTCCATAAAACAGCAATCTTCTGTATCGGAATCCCCGGAGATCCCCTCTATAAAGGACCATGCAGCGGATGAAAAAAAGACCGCTGTCGTACAAAATAAAGAAGCGGAACAGCCTTCCCAAAGTACACCTGATGCAACACCATCCTCCGAAAAAAAGGAAGATGCCGGGGTTCCCGTCAAAAAACCATTTGTCTCAAGTGAACGAAGAGCCCAGATAAGCGAGGGACAACCGAATTCAGATTCTTTCCAAAGAAATCCATCCGATCGTCCGTATAACAGATCTCCCCAGAACGGTCCGCAGGGCAGCGGTTATGCACCGCGCCCGCAAGGCGGCGGCTATCAGGGCGGGGACCGGCCGCAGGGCGGCGGTTATGCACCGCGCCCGCAAGGCGGCGGCTATCAAGGCAGCGGCTACCAGGGCGGAGACCGTCCGCAGGGCGGCGGTTATGCACCGCGTCCGCAAGGCGGCGGCTATCAGGGCGGCTACCAGGGCGGAGACCGTCCACAAGGCGGCGGTGGCTATGCCCCTCGTCCAGGCGGCGGATACCAGGGCGGAGACCGTCCGCAAGGCGGCGGTGGTTATGCCCCTCGTCCAGGCGGCGGATACCAGGGTGGAGACCGTCCACAGGGCGGTGGTGGCTATGCACCTCGTCCGGGCGGCGGATACCAGGGCGGAGATCGTCCACAGGGCGGCGGTGGCTATGCACCTCGTCCGGGCGGCGGATACCAGGGCGGAGACCGTCCACAGGGCGGCGGTGGTTACGGCGGTCCAAGAAACAATGACCGTAGAAATTCATCAACAGAAGAAGTAAAAGAGAAATTGCCGGAGCAGCCCAGAATCAATTTTGCACAGCGGGATGCCTACGACAAAGAAAAAATAAACAGCGATAAGAAAGACTCAAGAAAAGATACCGTAAAGCCGGTTAGTGTTGACAAGGACAAGCACAACAAACTGAAGCAGCAGACAGCGGTACTGGCATCAGGCGAAGTATCCAAGGTTTTAAAAGACGAGAACCTGATGGATGCGATATTTGTTCCAACAATCAAGCCGAAAACGAGAAGCCGTTTCCCGAATAGAAACAGCAGGCAGCCTTCCGCTCCGATCGTACGGACCGTACTGACCCATGTTGTTCTTCCAGAGAGCCTGACCGTAAAAGAATTGGCGGAACTGATCAAGAAGACCTCTGCGGAAGTGATCAAGAAGCTGATTAAACTGGGTGTCATGGCAACCGTGAATCAGGAGCTTGACTACGATACAGCGTCATTGATTCTGACTGATTTCAATATCACAACCGAAAAAGCGGTTGTTGTGACCGAAGAAGACATTCTGTTTGATGATACGGACGATAAAGAAGAAGATCTTGTTGCGAGACCTCCGGTTGTTGTGGTAATGGGCCACGTCGATCATGGCAAAACCTCCCTCCTGGACCGGATTCGTTCCACTTCTGTCGCGACAGGAGAAGCAGGCGGGATCACCCAGCATATCGGGGCTTATACAATCAAACTGAAGGGCCGAAACATCACGTTCCTGGATACACCGGGTCATGAGGCCTTTACCACCATGAGAGCCCGTGGAGCACAGGTAACGGATATTGCAATATTGGTTGTCGCAGCGGACGATGGCGTCATGCCGCAAACGATTGAAGCAATCAACCATGCCAAAGCGGCGAACGTTCAGATTGTTGTTGCGATCAACAAGATCGACAAACCGGGAGCGAATATCGACCGGGTGAAACAGGAGCTTTCCGAGCATGGTGTCATTCCGGAAGAGTGGGGCGGAACCAATGTCATGGTCCCGGTTTCGGCCAAGACTGGAGAGAATCTCGACGAACTGCTGGAAATGGTGCTGCTTACCGCCGATATCATGGATCTTAAGACCAATCCGAAGAAACAGGCGAAAGGAACCGTCATTGAAGCAAAATTAGATAAGAACAAAGGACCGGTTGCTACCGTTCTGGTCCAAAGAGGCACATTAAAGATCGGAGATACCCTTGTCACAGGCTCTATCATCGGACGTGTCCGTGCGATGACCGACGATAAAGGCGCTCCAATGAAAAAAGCCGGGCCCTCCATTCCTGTCGAAATTTTGGGACTGCCGGAAGTGCCGGAAGCCGGAGAGATTTTTTACGCTGTCGAAGATGAGAAAGTGGCAAAAGCTCTGGCCGATAAACGAAAAATCAAACAAAGAGAACTGCAGTTGCGTGCGAATTCAAAAATGTCACTGGATACACTTTATACTCAAATGGCAGCCGGTGAAGTGAAAGACCTGAATCTTATCGTCAAAGCTGATTTGCAGGGAAGTGTGGAAGCTGTTACCCAGTCGTTCGAGAAACTGACGAACGACGAAGTGCGTGTTCATGTGATTCATGGTGCTGTCGGCGCGATCACCGAGTCCGACCTTGTGCTGGCGGAAGTGTCCAATGCAATTATTATCGGGTTCAATGTGCGTCCTGCTCCGAATGTCATGGACATGGCGGCAACCGCTGGTGTAGACATCCGAATGTACCGCATTATTTATCAGGCGATTGAAGAAGTGCAGGCCGCGATGACCGGCATGCTGTCCAAGAAATATAAAGAAGTGATTATTGGTCACGTCGAAATCCGCCAGGTGTTCAAGGTCAGCGGAGTGGGAACCATCGGCGGCGCATATGTCACAGACGGCAAGATTGTCCGTTCTTGCGATGTAAGACTCGTTCGCAGCGGAGTGGTCGCATTCGAAGGGAAGCTTTCTTCTCTGAAACGGTTCAAAGATGACGCAAGAGAAGTCGCAAGCGGATTCGAATGCGGTATTTCTCTTGATAAATTCAACGATATCAAAGAAGGCGATATTCTTGAAGCGTTCGAGATGCAGGAGATCGAACGGGTATAATGATATAGCGGAGGTACAAAATGGAAAGATCCGACCGGGTTGCCGATGAAATACGCAATGTCCTGGCAACCATTCTCAGAGATGAAATCAGAGACCCGAGGCTCCCATCGCTGGTCTCTGTGACAGAAGTCAAAGTAACCAGGGATTTGTCCCATGCGAATGCCTATATCAGCGTTTACGGGAATGAGCAGGAAAAAGCGGATTGCCAGGCGGCGTTGAAAAGTGCGAATGGGTTTATCCGCAGGGAAATTGTAAAAAGAATAAAATTGCGAATCGCTCCAGAGATCCATTTTATCCTGGATGAGTCCATTGAGCGCGGAATCCGTATGTCACAGCTGATCGACCAGGCACTGGAACAGGATAAAGCGGCTGTTCATGAATCTCATGATGAAAAAACGGAGTCGAAAGAAACAGTATAAAAGGTGGCATTGATGGGAAAAAAAAATGGAGAACTGGCAAATATAATTCTTGGAATTCCAGTGAACTCTTCGATTGCAATTTTCCCGCATATCGGAGTCGATTCAGATTGCCTGGGTTCCACTTTAGCGCTGAAGCTTGCACTGGACCAGCTTGGACTGAGAGCCCGGGTGATTACAAATGAGCCTGTTCCGGAAAAATTCGATTTTTTCCCTGGAATCGGGGAGATTCTTGTGTATTCCCCGCAGCAAAAAGCGGAGGCGTTTATTTCGCATTCTTTTTTATCCGATGTTCTGGACTATGGAATTCTGGTCGACTGTTCCAGTCCGAGCCGTATTGGCGAGTGTGATCAGATTTATTTGAAAACAGAGCAAAAAATGGTTTTTGACCACCACTTCACGAGCACTTGTGTAGAGGAGCTTTGTCTCATTGACAATCTGGCTTGTGCTTCTGGTGAAATTATCTTCAACCTGATTTCCATCATGGAGAAAAAGACAGGGAAGAGCATTCTTACAATAGATATTGCAACCTGCCTGATGGCGGCGATAATGGCCGATACGGGCGGATTCCGCTATGCAAACACAAACAGGCAGGCGTTTGGAATCGCTTATAATCTTTTTTCACGCTTTCCACTTGATATACGGGCACTGACCTATCATCTCTTCGAAAAAACATCGATTTCACGGGTCCGCCTTCAGGGGAAAGCCTATGAAGCCTTGCAGCTCCATGCGGATAACCGGATTGCCATCTGCCTCATCACCCAGGCGATGATCGAGGAATGCAATGCAATGGAAGGGGATGTCGATGGCATATGCAACGATCTCAAAAACATCGACGGAGTCATTGTCGCCTTTGTCCTGAGAGAAAGAGCGAATGGCGAAATTCGGGTGAACATCCGCAGCTCGGAAAAATTCGACGCATCCTATTTTGCCGCACTTTACGGCGGCGGCGGACATATGCGCGCATCGGGATTCACCTTGACCGATATGACCCTTGAAGAAGCCCATCAAGTCATTGTTAAAAAAACTATGGAAATATTCCATGATACTATGGGGAATCCTGGATGAAAAATCGACGACGTGGAAGGAATCTGATATTGTGAACAGAGACAATGGAGGAATCATTAATGTATACAAGCCTGTGGGAATGACTTCCTTTGCCGTGGTTTCAAGAATACGGAGACTGGTCGGAGTAAAAAAAGTCGGTCACTGCGGCACACTCGATCCATTTGCAGAAGGCGTCCTTCCTGTCTGTATCGGACGTGCGACTGCCGCAGTGCAGTATATGGACCAGTATGATAAGAAATATCGGGTTCATATGATATTCGGGAAGGAAACCGACACACAGGACCGCACAGGAACAATCGTCAGTGAAAACAAGCCTACTGAACAGGATCTTCAAGAGATGGCGAACAGCCATTTTGCTTCATTAGAAAAAGCGGTCGAGGAACTGACCGGAGCGCAGGAACAACTACCTCCAATGTATTCAGCGATAAAACTGAATGGAAAGCACCTGTACGAATATGCTCGAGAGGGAATTGAAATCGAGCGAAAAAAGCGTGCGATCACAATATATGATGCAAAACTGGTCGACGCTTCCGCCGGAGAAGACTTTAGCGCGACCGTCGACATCCATTGCTCGAAAGGAACCTATATCCGGACTATCTGCATGAATCTTGGAAGAACCCTGACATTCGGCGCCTATGCGGATTCTTTGCTGCGGATGGCCTGCGGGCCATTCACTCTTGACCATTGTTTCACGATAGAACAGATTGAAGAATTGCTCCGTGACCGGATGAAAGAGGCCGAACAGAAGGTGGAACGAAACGACGAGCCCCTCTCTGCGCAGACTCCGGTAGAATATCTAATCGAAAGACACTGCTGTATTCCGGTAGAATTTGCCATGTCCCATATGAAAAGAATCGATCTGGATAAGGCACAGTCCCTTAGGATTATCCAGGGACAGAAGGTGGATTACAGCGAAAAGCTATCCCTCGACGAACCGTTGCTGACTTTTTGTGTACCGGACCGGTTCATCGGAATAACAAAAGGCCGGGAATACGGCGGGGAAAATACGATACTTAGCGCTGAAAGGATATTTGTAGATGTTACAGATTTTCAATAATCATATAATGGATCAAAACAACGGAGGAGAAACAGACACTCTTTCCACCCGGGGAATCGGGCTGGGCGTTTTTGACGGATACCACCGCGGACATCAGGAACTCATCCGGACGTTGATCTCCCGGACACAAGAACGAAAGATGGCTTCCTGCATTTTTACTTTTACCAGCCATCCGGCCGCTATTTCCGGGAACAAAGAAAAAATATCCATGGGACTGCTTGCTTCGGAAGAAGACAAAATGAACTTGTTGAAAGCCACCGGAGTGGATGAAATCCTATGTCAGGAATTTTCCGTGGAATTCTCCCATATTTCCGCCCGCATGTTTCTCGAAGATTATTTACTGGAACAGCTTCATTGCGCTCTGATCGTAGTGGGATTCAATTACCGCTTCGGACGAAACAGAGAAGGAGATGTTTCCTTTTTGAAGGCATGGGCAAAAGAGAAGGACATCGAAGTGATTGTCATTGAGCCGGTTGTGTTCTGCGGAGTATCCATTTCGAGCTCAGCCATTCGAAAGTCTATCGCCAAAGGCGATTTTGAAATGGCGAATGCAATGCTGGGAAGAGAATACAGTTTATCCGGGACAGTCATGCCCGGACAGAAACTGGGCAGGAAGCTCGGGTTTCCGACCGCGAACATACAACCCGCACCGGGAATATGCCTGCCGGAGAACGGGGTATACGTCACAAGGCTTAAAACAAACGACCATGCGTACGAATCCATCACGAACATCGGCTTTCGTCCAAGTGTAAGCGGAACGGTCACAACGCCGATCATCGAAACCATGATGCTTGATCATGATGCGGATTTGTATGGCAAAGAGATCCAGGTCCAGTTCCTTCATATGCTTCGGAAAGAAAAAAAATTCGACCAGCTGGAGGCACTGAGACAGCAAGTCCAGAAAGACATTCAAAAAGCCGGCATATGGCATACCGAATCGGAGCAATGCTGGGAAATGGCCAAAATCAACCGAATTCCGATTTATGGAATCCGATCGGTCCGCTTTACCGGAAATGTGATCAATATTGTCGTCAAAACACCGCTTCTAAAAAGAGCGGCATCGCGGAACACCTTGCTTGCAAGGGTTCTGACCGCCTCCTGCAGACAATTTCCATCCCGACCGGCTTTGTCGAAATACCTGGATTCGTTATATGGTGCAAGCATCGATTCTCATGTTGAATCTTCCAGTGACGTTCAGATGATTCATTTTACAGCGGATGCCTTGAATACATGGAGAGGATTGTCCCATCCGTTTCATGATGCGGTGGAGCTTTTGTTCGACATGCTTTCGTTCCCGGATATGGATTCGGATGGCTGCTTTTCAAACGAGATCTTTGAATCGGAACGCTGCAATCTGATCAATGAGATTCACAACCGGGAAAATGATAAAACGAAGTATGCCTTGGACCAGTGCATGGATTTTCTTACCGCAGGCACTGTTCAAAACATCAAAAGCACCGGAGAGACCGCAGTGCTGGAGGAAATCACCCTGGAGGAACTGACTCTGGCATATGCCGCGATGATGGAAGAGGCGGATATCTCGATTTTTATCGCAGGGAATATCGATGCGTCAATGATGGATCGGATAGAGGATCTGACAGCAAAAACGTTTCAAAACAATAAAAGCGCTTATACTCTTTTTCCGGGGAAAACACCGCAATACTACAAGCCGGCGCCATCCAATGAAACCCATTATGAAATCAAAGAAATCGAACAGGCGAAAGTCTGTATCGCCTATAAAGGAATCATGCCCTATTTTTCAAATGGAATCGGAGCGGTCAATGTTTTCCACAACATGCTTGGAGGGGATGTGCATTCCCTGCTTTTTGATGTGGTGAGAGAACAGATGGGACTTGCATATAGCGTCTTCTCCGCGCCATTGCGCTATTTTTCCAGTATTGTCCTGGTTGCGGGCGTCGCACCGGAAAAAACAGAAATTGCCATTGATGCAATGAAAGAACAGGTGAACCGGCTTGCGAAGAATGATTTTGATGATGTGCTGTTCCGGAGTGCGCTGGAATCCATATCCTATTCTTATCGTGCGATACCGGATGATTTGCAGTCAATGATCTATTATTATTCAAATGCGGTGACAGGAGGCCGCAACGTATCTCTGCAGGATGCGTTATGCTTTATGAAAGATTTCACGCGGGAGACCATCGTTGAAATCGCTAAAAAGCTCGAACTTAGCATTACATATGTACTGACACCATCAAAAATAGAATAAGTTAATAGAATAGGATATTAGAATGAAAAACAATCAATTTACAAAAACCGAACGGACCGACCCGCTCACAGGGGTGACCATACAGACATTCCGGCATCCATGCGGACTGATCCTCCATCGGATCCCGAAAAAGAAGTTTTCAAAAAAATTCGCAGGGATTCTGGTTCCCTATGGATCCATTCACAACCAATTTAAAACTCAAGACGGCATGGCGACGGTTCCTCCGGGCACCGCCCACTATCTGGAACACTGTATTTTCAGCAAAGAAGAGGAAGGCGGAGGCCTCTTGAACAAGCTGTCTTCTCTTGGTGTAAATGCGAATGCTTATACATCCCATACCCATACCATGTATTATTTTACAACGGTGGACCATTTCACCCAGGCGTTCGACCTTTATTTTAATGCAGTGATTCATCCTTATTTGGAGCAGGACCGACTTGATGCGGAACGAAGTATCATTTTGCAGGAACTGGAAATGTATCAGGATGATCCGGATAACCAGTGTTTTGCCAATATGATCGAATCCTTGTATTTCAATCATCCGGTACGGATTGACATCGGCGGGACCAAAGAATCCGTTATGCAGATCACACCCGCTCATTTGAAACAGATCCAGACCTGCTTTTATACTCCTCATGCCCTTACTGTCACTGTCGCAGGAGATGTCGAAGAAGAGGAGATCCTTGGCGTTTTGAACAAGTACCTGGATTCCCTGCCGTCCGACTCGACGAAACGTCCCGAGTTTCACTATCAGGACGAGCCTTTGACCATCGCCGAATCTTCTGCTTTTTATGAAATGGATGTTTCCGCGGAATCTTTTCTGATCGGGATCAAGAATCCTGCGATTTCCCCTGCGGCACCGATTGCCGGCCGCGAAAAAATAATCAATCAAAAAGGGGGACAATTGTTTTTTGAGATGATTCTGGGAAGCTCTTCCGAGATTTTCGAGACACTTTATTCAGAAGGTCTGGTCAATGATTCCTTCGCATTCCAATATATCTGCGAGGAAACATACAGTTACGTTGCAATGGGCGGGGAATCCCCGGAGCCAAAGCGTGCGGCGAAAAAATTGCATGCGCTGCTGATGGGCGCTTTCCCGATACAAGATGCCGCTCTATCCGCGGGAAACGGAGATGGACAACCGGAAGAGCCGATGGACCCCACGGACTTTGAACTCCAGAAGCGTGTGGAGGCCGGTGATTTTGTCCGATCCCTCGACAGTGTGGAACACTGCGGCATGTCCGCGGCCATTGCGGAATTATCGGGATTGAACATTTTTGACTATCCGGAAATTTATGATAAAATGGAATTGAAAAGGGTGGTTGACGCCATGCGTTTCGTATGTGATCCGGATCTTGAGACAGAATCCTTTATATTTAGAAAAAGGACGGTAAAATAAATGGATGAGATATTTCATGTTGGCTTTCCGGGATTGGGGATCGACTCGATAACAGTCAATCGTGTGGCGTTTCGTCTGTTCGGGATGGATGTATACTGGTATGGAATATTAATTTCCTTCGCGGTGGTGCTGGGACTGTTCCTGGCTTACCGGAACGCGGCGCGTTTCGGTGTGAAGCCGGATTATGTTCTGGACACGGTGATCGCCGTTGTTCCGCTGATGATCGTGTTCGCCCGTTTGTATTATGTCGTTTTCGCATTGGATGAGTTCCAAGGGAACTGGCTGAATATTTTCAATCTGCGTACCGGCGGTCTGGGATTTTATGGAGGCGTGATCGGCGGGATCCTTGCGGTTGTCCTTGTTTCAAAATTCCGACGGGTTCCTTTGGCCCGGATGATCGATTTGCTGGTTGTCTACCTTCCTCTTGGACAGGCGATCGGACGCTGGGGGAACTTTTTCAACCAGGAGGCGTTCGGATCGAACACTTCGCTGCCATGGGGCATGATCAGCGAGGGAACGACGAAATATCTGGCCGCTGTCGGAGGCTTTGATCCGTCGATGCCTGTTCATCCCACTTTTTTATACGAGTTTATCGCGAACATGCTGATATTTGCCTTGCTGTGCATTGTAAGGGCAAAATCGAAACGTCCGTACGAAACCATCTCTGTTTATTTGATCGCATACGGATTTGTCCGATTTTTCGTCGAAAGCGTGCGGACGGATTCCCTGTATATCGGGAATACCGGCATACGCATTTCCATGGTGCTGTCCGGCATGATGGTCATCGGCGGCATGATCGCATTGATATTGATCCGAAGAAAGCCGGTTGTCGAAGGACGAGCCGGAGTGGTTTCTGAAAAAAAGGAGAACAGCCTTGCCGAAAATTCAGGAGAATGAATTAAAATTCGAATTATATTTCAGAGTATTGGACTATTGGATCCTGGTCCCTATTTTGTCGATCTCGATTATTGGACTATTTGTCCTGAACAAGGTGTTGTCGAGCGGATATGCGGGGACTGGAAACGCCATGTTCACCAAACAGGCCGGGGCGGTTCTCGTTGGAATACTGATCGCTTTTTTCCTTTGCCTGATCGAAACCCCTACGATGAAACTGATTGCAATCGCAGTTTACGGGGTCAGCATTCTTTTGCTGATCTATGTTTTTGTAGATGGATTCTCTATGAAAGCGACAACCGGAGCGGATTCCTGGCTGAAAATCCCGTTTATTGGCACCTTTCAGCCATCTGAGCTGGCAAAAGTCGGCATGGTGATGCTTTCCTCTTATTACTTTGCCAACCTCAAGGCGGGGAAGGGCTCGATTTGGGTGAATATTGGCATGATAACCCTGATTTTTGCCATTCCGGTCCTGCTGATTTTGAAACAGCCGGATTTTGGCACGGTTCTGGTCGTCGTTTTCATTTTTTGCTGCATGGTGTTTATCTATGGGATTCCGTATCGGGCTATTTTTCTTGCTTTAAGCATGGGAATTGTCGCAGTTCCTATCGTATGGTCCTTTTATTTGAAACCCTATCAGAAAAACCGGATTCTGACTCTCTTATATCCCGGGTTCGATCCGACGCAGGCATATCATATCGAACAGGCCAAACTGGCGATCAGTTCGGGAGGCCTTACGGGGAGCAGCCTTGACAAGACGATTACGGTACCGGTGAAAGAATCGGATTTTATCTATACTGCAGTGGCGGAACGGCTTGGATTTATCGGAACCTTTATCCTGCTGGCTCTCATTCTGGTTTTTATTATTCGAAGCTTTTATGTTGCCTCCAAAGTTCATGAAGGGCAGTCGAGCTATATGGTGGCGGGAATCGCTGCAATGTTTTCCTTCCATTTTGTTGAAAATCTGGGGATGTGTGTCGGGATTATGCCTATTACGGGGATTCCGCTGCCTTTTGTCAGCCTTGGGGGCTCCTCGATGATTGTCAATTATTTTGCGCTGGGCATCATTCTATGCATTTCAATGGAACGCAATATGATCCGCAAGAGCGAACCCTATGAGTTTGACGGATAAGAGACTTTGTTCAAGCGACTTCCATATTAAAATGGAATCTAATATATGGAATTTAATATAAGGAAGGAGTATATGACGCATGATCAAAAATTATGCCGAGACGCTGGCAAATAAAACGGATTCGGCCTTGCCGATGCGGATCTATCTTTATTCGCCAAACGACGAAGAACTGGAGGACATATCCCGAAAAAGCGGTATTGCAGTCGCTCTGATGAAACTGGCGCTGGATCAGAATGCTTTGTCGAGAATCCACAAGAATCATGTGACTTATGCGATTTTTGACATACCGGTTGTTTATGGCGGAGCCAAGCATCAGCGGGTCAAGACCTACCCGGTCGGATTGTTCTTCAAAGAAGGGGCTTTTATCGCAATCAGCCACATTTCTTTTCCGATAATAAGCGAAACCCTTGCGGATCCGGAAATGAAGGGAATAACAAACGAGGAACTATTTTTGCATCTGGTTTTCTCTATTTCTAAAGTATATATTCAGCAATTAAGCCATATTGATAAAGAAACGGAAATCCTGGAAGATCAGATGAAACGCCGCGTGAAAAACACCGAGATTTTTCAGCTGATGGAATATCAGCGAAGCCTTACTGCGATGACTACCTCGCTGCGGGGACTCAAACGGATGCTGGGGCATATGAAAGAAAAAAATTATTGCCAGGACCAGACCGACATATTGGAGGACAGCATTGTGGCATCCGAACAGGCAGGCGAAATGGCGGAAATATTCAATGATGATCTGAATGCCCTGATGGATGGATTCGGATCGGTTATTTCCAACAGCGTCAACCAGATCATGAAGATTTTAACGGCATTGACCCTGATCCTGTCCATTCCCATGGTGATCGCCGGCCTGTATGGCATGAATGTGCGACTCCCGCTTGCCAATGATTATAATGCCTTTTGGTATGTCTGCGGATTATCCACGCTGATTGCCATGGTGACCACCATATGGTTTTATTTCAAGAAAATGTTATAAAGGGTAGTAATAAATACCCGAAATAGAAATACCGGAACCGGCAAAGAGAAATCTTTCTGCCGGTTTTTTTGCGAATATTTAAAAAACAAGTGCAGAATAATGCAAAATTCAAAAATTGTAAAAACGGAATAGAGAATAATTGTTTATATCAGGAAAAGGATGAAATACCAAAAAATAATCGGCAAGGATAAAATACCAAAAAATAATCGGCAAGGATGAAATACCAAAAATAATCGATAAAAACGGACGAAATAGAAGGTAAAAATAGAAATGCTTTCATATTATGCGATAAATGTCCTGAATAATGCAGAAATTTAGATAAGACCGTCAAAACATAAGATTTGACAATCAAAATAATAAGATGTAGAATAATCCTAAATGATAATAATGATCGAATAAAACAGATAATACAGTAAATAATGTCCATAAAAAGCGTTATAAATCAAATATGCAATAATTTTAATAATTAGTATTTATACTGTATTTCAATTCCTTCATGAAGAATAGGAGACTGACCCACAGATGAGTTTTCGAATAATTGGCACAGGAAAATGTGTTCCGCAAAAAATTCTTGGCAATCAGGAGCTTTCCCGAATGGTTGAAACAAACGACGAATGGATTGTATCAAGGACCGGCATTCTAAACCGCAGGATCGCAACAACCGAAACAATGACCGCAATGAGTATCGAAGCGGCAGGACTCGCGCTGGAGAATTCCAATACCAAACCGGATGAACTGGATTTGATTCTTTGCGCAACCATACGCGGAGACTATATGACTCCGTCACAGGCTTGCATCATCCAGTCCGGAATCGGGGCTTCTTGCCCGGCTTACGATGTGAACGCGGCCTGTTCCGGATTTTTATATGCAATTGATATCGCGGACAGCTATTTCAGAAGCGGCAAAGTCCGGAAAGTCCTGATTGTCGCATTTGAAATGATGTCCAAGCTGATTGACTGGGAAGACCGCAATACCTGTGTTCTTTTCGGCGATGGCGGCGGAGCAGTGGTTCTGGAAAAAGGAGAAGATCTTTTGTCGGTCCGGATCACTGCCACAGGGAATACGGATTTGCTGTCCATTCCGAATATGGCGGGAAGCAGCCCGTTTGCAGAAACCATCCATCAAAAGCAATGTCTGTCAATGAATGGAGCGGAAGTATTCAAATTCGCCGTCAATGGGATTGTTCAGGAAATCGCAGCAGTACTGGAACAGGCGAAGCTGGATAAAAACGACATTGATGCCGTTATTCTGCACCAGGCGAATTTCCGGATTATTCAATCCGCAAAACAAAAATTGAAAATGAAAAAGGCTGAGTTTTTTTCAAATCTGGATCAATATGGAAACACTTCATCAGGAAGCATTCCGATCCTGCTGGACGAGCTGAACCGCGGGCAGAAGCTGAAAAAAGGCCAGCTGGTTGTCATGGTCGCATTTGGCGGCGGATTGACAACGGGCGCCTGTGTCATTCGATGGAACAAATGAACCGGTAAAATAACAATCAAGAGCACAAAAAATAAAATTGGATTCCATTAACCTTTCAGAGGAGGAAAGACATTGATTACAACAAGATTATGCGAATTACTAGAGATTGAATACCCCATTATCCAAGGAGGAATGGCATGGGTGGCGAATGCGAGTCTTGCCAGTGCGGTCAGCAATGCGGGCGGGCTCGGATTGATTTCTGCAATGAACAGCACGGCAGACCAATTGCGCGTGGAGATAAGGAAAGCAAAAGAGATGACGGACAGACCATTTGGGGTGAATATCATGCTGATGAGTCCTTTTGTCCAGGATGTGGCACGAATTGTCATAGAAGAGAACGTGCGGTTTGTCACGACCGGCGCCGGAAATCCGGGGAAATTCATGGAAGCATGGAATACCGCCGGAATCAAAGTGATGGCGGTTGTTCCATCGACTGCGTTTGCCACGATGGCGGAACGCAACGGCGTATTTGCGGTCATCGCGGAAGGCGGGGAATCGGGCGGCCATGTCGGCGATCTGACCACTATGACGCTTGTCCCGCAGGTGGCTGATTCTGTTAAAATTCCAGTGGTTGCAGCCGGCGGAATTGCGGACGGGCGGGGGATTGCGGCGGCTTTGATGCTTGGCGCGGTTGGCGTGCAGGTCGGGACCCGGTTTCTTGTCGCCAGGGAATGTACAATCCACCACACATATAAAGAGAAGGTCCTCCATGCACGGGATATCGACACCATTGTGACCGGGAGAAGGCTGGGCCATCCGGTACGATCCTTGAAAAGTGCTTTTTCAAGAGAATTCGCTTTATACGAAAAAGATTCTTCCTATTCCAATGAGGATCTGGAGAGACTGGGAGGAGGCGCTCTGCGCATGGCGGTGCAGGATGGCGACGAGACAAAAGGCTGCTTCATGGCCGGACAGATCGCGGCGATGATCAAGAAAGAACAGACAGCGAAAGAAATGATTGAAGAAATGTTTGCAGAAACGGAAATCCTTTTACGGGGCGCATCTCAATGGGTAAGATAGCATTTGTTTTTTCCGGACAGGGAACACAATATACCGGAATGGGGAAGGATTTTTATGAAAATTCATTGATGTCGAAGACTGTGTTTGACATTCTGGATCAGATCCGACCCGGTACATCCACCCAATGTTTTACCGCTTCCAAGGAGGAACTGTCGATAACCGAAAATACCCAGCCTTGCGTTTTTGCGGTGGAAATGGCAGCTGCCCGTGCACTGGAGGAAAAAGGAATCCGGCCGGATGCGGTTGCCGGATTTTCACTGGGAGAGATCAGCGCATTGACTTATGCCGAACTTTTTACCTTGGAGGAATGGTTTGAATTCATTATGGAACGCGGTGCCGCAATGAATAAGGCAGCCGGAAGGAGAAGCGGGAGGATGGCCGCCATACTGGGATTGGATGCAAGGACCATTGAAGAGATCTGTGCTGCCAATACTCAAGTATGGGCTGTCAACTATAATTGCCCGGGACAAACCGTGATTTCCGGAATCGAAGATTCTGTCAAGACTGTCATCGAGGAATGCCAGATCCGCGGCGGCAGAGGAATTCTTCTTTCTGTAAGCGGAGCCTTCCACAGCCCTCTCATGGATAATGCAAGCCGTGTTATTCACAGACTGCTGGAGAGAAAAATATTCCAGATCCCGCGATATCCAGTCTATTCCAATGTCACCGGAGAGGTCATGGAAAACGGACTCCTCTGTCAACGAATCTCGGAACAGGTCAAAAGCCCGGTTCTTTGGCAGAAAACCATTGAATCAATGAGGCGGGACGGGGTTGGACTGTTCATTGAAGTCGGACCGGGCAAGGTCTTGTCGGGGCTGATCAGGAAAATTTATCCCGATGCGGTCATTTCGAACGTGGAGGACATGGCATCACTGCATCGAGCGGCTGAAATGGTGAATCATTACAAACTATAAAAGGAGACTGTTATGCTAAGAGGAAAAACCGCACTGATCACAGGCGGGTCAAGAGGAATCGGAAGCGCCATCGCCAGAAAATTCGCCCAGCAAGGCGCGAATATCGCCATTGTCGGAGTAGGGAATCCATTGAAGGCAGAAATGGTGAAAACCGAAATTCAGGCGATGGGCGTTCAATGCAAGGTGTATTCATGCGATGTTTCGGATTTTATAAAAACAAAGGGGCTTGTAGATCAGGTTCTCGCCGATTTAGGAGGGATTGATATTTTAGT
>CAZJXH010000053.1:0-17826 GCA_964549475.1 uncultured Oscillospiraceae bacterium | reverse complement strand
TCTTATATTGCATAAACGGAATAAAATGAAATATAAGAACCGTCCCCATGTTGCACCAATTATACTCTATTTGCAAAGGAAATTCATAAGAATGAATGAAACAGCAGGGCAATCGATTTTCCTTTTTCCTCTGAGGTCGCCACAGGCGGTTTACTGCGACGAAGAGCTTCTATCAGAATTGCTGCATGAATCTTTCGGCAAAGTGAAAAACTACATAAGTAATTCATAATGGAAAAATTAGCAGACGAAATCCAGGAAGTCCGCTGTCATTGGCGGGTTTTCTTTTTTGCAGACCATTTAAAAAATACGCTTAAACATCAGAAGTCTAAAAATGTCGCTTTTTTTCAAAGTGACAGAATAATGGAAAATAGCACAAAACATCTTGATAAATTTTGTATATTATAGCGAATGCGTAATATTGACACCATGAATAATGAAAAATCTATTGACAAACATCTGATCTTTGTACTATGATTTAAGTATACTATTCAGTATGGCATTCCAGTTAAAAAATTGTTTCCTGCGGTAATATCAAATCATATGTGGAGGAAATGAACAAAATGGAAAAAGCACCGAAAAACAAAGATCTGCTTTCAGTGACAATCTCAAAAAAAATCAATGACATGATTATTAAAGAAAACATGGGACCCGGCGCGAAGCTTCCAAGTGAAACTCAATTTGTGGAGTGGTTTCATGTGAGCAAGTCGACGGTCCGGGAAGCACTGAAGACATTAAAAGCTCAGAACGTCGTTGTCATCCGTCAAGGAGACGGAACTTATGTAAGCGACAACACGGGAATGGGAGAGGACCCGCTGGGTCTGCGATTTGTAGAGAAAGAACTTTTACTCGATGGAATTTTCGAAGCAAGACTTCTGATCGAACCACAGATCGCCATGCTGGCCGCCGAACGCGCGACAACGGAAGAACTCCGGGAATTGGGAAAAATTGCCACAATCATGAAGAAGACGGATTATATGAGTAAAGAACGCATGAATCTTGATATCGCATTTCATACATTGATTGCAAAAAGCTCCAGGAATCCGGTTTTCAATCAGCTCATTCCGGTTATTTACGAAACGATTGAAAAAGGGGTCATCATTCTATATGAATCAGAGGAAAGTCATAAGCGGGCCCAGCATGCACATGAGGAAATATATAAGTCGATTGCCCGAAGAGAGGCCTGGAAAGCGAATGCCGCAGTGGCAGCCCATATCTACAGTGCATTGGAAGATATCAAGATGTTAGGTAAAAGGGAGAATTGACATGAATCCGAAAAAATACAATTGGATTTATCCGTATCTATTGATTTTACCCGCTCTCTTTATTATGGTGGGGGTGGTTTTCATTCCGGTTGGCAAAGCGATTATCACCAGCTTTATGAATAATGACCTTCGCTACCCGATGAAAACCGCATTCATCGGACTGGAAAACTATATTGAAATTCTAACAAAAGATTCGCAATTCTGGCCTTCCTTGGGCAGAACATTTGTCTGGGTGGTCCTTGGTGTCGGATTTCAGTTCTTTTTCGGTTTTATCCTGGCTTTGCTGCTGAACCATAAGTTCAAAGGCCGCGGAATCGTCCGTTCGCTGTCCATGCTGCCATGGGTCATGCCCGGCGTTGTGATCGGTCTTGTATGGCGCTGGCTCTATGACGGGGACTATGGGGTTGTCAACGATCTGATGATGAAATTGCACATGATTGTGAACGGAATCCCGTTTCTGGCACAGATGGACACGGCGTTTCCGGCCGTGGTGGTCACAGTGATCTGGCAGGGAATCCCGTTTTTTGCTCTGATGATCCTGGCTGCGCTGCAGGGGGTGTCCATGGAGATGTATGAAGCAGCGGACATTGACGGTGCCACTTTCTTTCAGAAATTGTCCCATGTCACCCTTCCGTCTATAAAAAATACGATTTATGTCACCTTGATGCTGCGGGTGATCTGGGTGACAAACTCCGTGGATATCATCCAGAACATGACATCGGGCGGTCCTGCCTATGCGACACAGACCATCAGCGTATTTGTCTATCAGAAGGCACAGATCCTCAATCTGGGATACGCTTCGGCACTGGCTGTATTAATGTCGGTCCTGCTGCTGCTTGTGGCGATACCGTATCTGAATTCCACCTTTAAAAAAATCGAGTAATCTTTTGAATCCTGAGGAATAGAACAGTTTTAAAGAATAAGTATTGCGCCCGTTCGCATAGAAAGGCAATTGATATGAAATCAAATTTCAGGATAAAAAAATCGGATTGCATGACATTTATTTGCGTGATACTGCCCATTATGGTTTTTTTGATTTTCCTGCTGTTTCCATTCTACTGGATGTTTCTCACTTCGATAAAAACCAGTGCGGAAATCTATGCGACTCCTTTGATTTACTGGGTGAACAACATCACCTGGGCGACGTATGAAAAGCTGTTCGGGTATTTTGACTTTTTCAAGTACATGAAAAACAGCATGGTCATAGCGGTTTTCACCACGATATTGTCCCTGTTCGTATCAACCCTTGCAGCCTATGCGTTTTCGAGGTTCAAGTTCAAAGGACGCAAGATTCTGATGGGCGTGTTTTTATCCAATAATATGTTTCCCACCGTATTGCTGCTGATTCCGCTGTATTCGATCATGCGGTCGCTGCACCTCCTGTTCACACCTTTCGGCATGATTTTCGCCTATACCTCTTTTACGATTCCGTTTTCGGTATGGCTGATCCAGGGGTTTATCCGCGATGCGCCGTTCACGCTGGAAGAGGCCGCTCTCGTAGACGGCTGCAATCGCGTCAATGCTTTTGTAAAGATTTTTCTACCGATTCTGACCCCCGGTCTCATGGCCGCAGGTGTATATATGTTTATGCAATCCTGGAACGAGTATACGATGGCATCCTTGTTTACCAATCCGGCCACTCGTACGATTCCAGTTGCACTGAGCAGCCTGATCGGCCAGCTGGGGGTTGAATGGGATATGCTGTGCGCAGGGGGGACGATTACGGTGGTTCCGGTCTGCATCATGTTCTTTTTTGCACAGAAAAAATTAGTCACTGGCTTGACTTCCGGCGGAGTAAAGGGCTGATCGGTTCCATTGAAACCAATTTTCCTATGCGTTTTTCGAGTAGGCGAATTAGTAATAAAAAAGGAGGAGAAAATTTTATGAAAAAAACATGGTCAATTTTTCTAGTACTAGCAATGATCCTGGGCCTTACCGCATGTGGCAGCAAGCCTACAACAACTGTCAGCTCCACTGCCAGCAGCTCTGCCATCAGCAGTTCCGTGGAACAAAATCCCAAAGCAGATTTGAAATTTTGGTACTGGGCAGACAACACAACACAGTCCGACCTGATCAAGAGCATTGTAAAGAGCTTCAATGACAGCAACAAGAAGAATATTACTGTCACCGCAGAAGAGTATCCCTGGGACAGCGGCAAATTTACCAATACCGTCTTTACTGCAGTCATGGGCGGCGGCGGTCCTGACATATCCACCTTCAAACTGCAGGCCGGAAAAATGTTCGCTGCAAACAAAGTGCTTGCCGACATGTCCTCTTATATCGACAAGTGGGCGGACAAGTCACAGATCAGCGACAGCATCTGGACAGCCATGAAGAACTCTACCGGCGACAGCAAGCTTTCCTCCCTGCCTTGGACGGTAGAAGCCCTATATGTCTATTATAGGCCATCCTATTTCACGAAGGCCGGCATCACGAAAGTTCCCGCAACATTTGACGAGTTTCTGGAAGACATCAAGAAGTGCACAATGGATACCAACGGCGACGGCAAGACCGATGTCTACGGACTCGGATTACGCGGCGCAGGCGGCGGACAGGAATGGCTTGGAAACTTCCTGTATCCATACGGCGCAACATGGGCTGATCTGACTACTCCCGCAGCCGTCAAAGCATACAAAGCTTATCTGTCCATCTACACGAATAAATATGCTCCGGCTTCTTCCACAAACGCAGCTTACGCTGAAATCGTCGATGGATTCAAAACCGGTCTGACTGCGATGATCATCCATCACATCGGTTCCTACTCGACATGGACAACAGCGTTTAAAGACGATGTCGACGCATTCCCGATGCCCGGCAGCGCAAGCGGCCAATGGACAGCCATGGGCGATACCGAGTTTACTGTTTATGAACAATCCAAAAACAAAGACGCCGCATTTGAATTCTATAAATACATGACAACCGGCGAAGGCGGCACCGCATGGTTCAAAGGCACAGGCAAAGGCCTCAGCACAAGCAATATTAAAGCGACTGATGAATTCAAGAACAACAAGTTCCAGGCTGTTGCTGCCGCAAGTCTTAAATTTGCGGGAGTCCTTCCTCCGACAGACACCCTGTCCGAATTCGTCAACAATGTATGGACCAGCACCAACCAGCAGGCGCTGCTTGGCAAAATCACTCCGGAAGCGGCACTGGCGCTCATGCAGAAAGCTCTTCACGGCAAATAACGATTCAAAACTCCTGTAAATCAAATCACGGATTCATTGGCATCAAGGGGATTTCCGCCACGCGGAAATCCCCGGATACCGAAAAACAGCCTTAATCATTACAAGAACCATCCAATAACTTTACGAATTAAAAATCTACAAGAAAGAAGAGATTAAAATGGAAATAGCATCTTATGAATTTTCCGGCGAAGGTATGAAACGACAATATGAAAATGAAAAATGGACTGTGGGGATTAAAAATTGGAAACCGGCCAATGATATCACAGGCATCGACATGCTGGAACGCCACAATCAGACAGACGAGCTGTTTGTCCTCGTGTCCGGTTCCTGCACCCTGATCTCCGCAGAAGAAACCTCGAACGGAATGGTGTTTGGCAAAGTGGAGATGAAACCCGAAAAAGTGTACAACATTCCCATGACGCTGTGGCATAACACCATCACCACGAAAGGGACCAAGATGATCTTGATTGAAGACTCCAATACGGGAGAGAGCAACAGCAACTTTTACAAACTGAGTAAAAAAGAGATTGCAGAAATACAGAAGCTTGTCAAATAATAATTTTGCGGAAAACTGCTTTCCAGAAAGACTGGAGAATTGGAATGGCACAAACCCATACAATGGAATCCAACCGGAAGATTTTATTCCAAAATGCGGGAATCTGCAGAAGCCCGCATTGAAACAATGAGACAGAGGATCCTGTTTCATAAAGATCAATTTGGCAATAATCAAAAAATAATATAAAAGAGCAAATCACTGATTTAAAAATTAAGGTAAAAATAATTTAAAACAAAAAGGAGTACTTATTATGAAATTTTTTATCGACACCGCAAACCTGGATGAAATCGCAGAAATGGCAAAAACCGGCATCGTTAACGGTGTTACCACAAATCCGTCCATTATCGCCCGTTCGGGGAAAGATCTGAAAGAGACCCTGATCAAGATCTGCAACATGGTAGACGGTCCTGTCAGCGGCGAAGTTCTGGCATTGGATACCGAAGGAATGGTGAAAGAAGGCATTGAAATCGCATCATGGCATAAAAATCTGATTGTAAAAGTACCATTGACCCAGGAAGGCGTCTGCGCAGTCTATCAGCTTTCCAAGTTGGGAATCCGGACTAATGTGACCACTATTTATTCCGCTTCGCAGGCATTGATTGCTGCAAAGGCAGGGGCTACATATGTAAGCCCGTTTGTTGGACGCTCCGACGATGTGATGATGGATGGCCTGAAAATTCTCGGCGATATCGTAAAAATATTCCGCATATACAATCTCAAAACCGAGATTATCGCTGCCAGCATGCGCACCCCTTCCTATGTTGTCGGTGCCGCCCTGGCAGGCTCGGACATCGCTACGATTCCCTATGACTGCATGAAAAAGATGTTTTGGCATCCTATGACCGATGTCAGCATTGACGGGTTTATGTCCGATTGGAAAAACGCAATGGGGGATAAAGCGATATTTAACAAGTAAACGGCAATGACCTGAAGACGAAATCGATAATAGTGAAAGGAATGATAGATAATGCGTGATATTAAAACCCTGGAAAAAAAAGCAAACAAGATCCGCAGGCTGGTGGTCAAATCCATCGGAAAAGCATGTTCAGGACATCCTGGAGGATCCCTGTCCTGCGCGGACATTGTAGCCGCACTGTATTTTGATGAGATGAACATCAGACCGGAGGACCCCGACTGGGCGGACAGAGACCGTTTTGTGATGTCAAAGGGGCATGCGTGCCCGACACTATATGCGGCGCTTGCCATGAAGGGCTATTTTCCCATGGAGGAACTGGAACATTTAAGAGATTTCGGCTCTATCCTGCAAGGACATCCATATTCGAGAAAAACCCCGGGCGTCGATGTCTCCACCGGCTCTCTGGGGCAAGGCCTCTCCATTGCAAACGGCATTGCGCTTGGCGCAAAAATGGACAAGAAAGAATATTATACATACTGCCTGATGGGCGACGGTGAAATCGAAGAAGGACAGATATGGGAAGCTGCCATGAGCGCTGCTCACTATAAGCTGGACAATGTGATTGGGTTTGTGGATTACAACCACCTGCAGATCGACGGCACCATCGAGGATGTGATCGGCAATGACAAGATCGCAGAAAAATTCGAAGCCTTCGGCTGGAATGTGATTACCGCCGATGGCCATGACATGGCGGAGATTCTGAAGGCGATCGACAACGCCAAGACGACAAAGGGCATCCCTAGCATGATCATTCTGAACACGATAAAAGGCAAAGGGGTCTCTTTTATGGAGAACAAGGCAAACTGGCACGGTACCGCGCCGACTCCGGAGCAGGTCGAACAGGCACTTCAAGAACTGGGGGAATATGATAATGAGTAATTTAATCGCAACAAGAGATGCTTTTAGCCAGGCAATCGTTGACTTTGGAAAAGATAATAAAAAAATCGTCGTTTTGGATGCGGACCTTGCAAAAGCGACCATGAGCGTCAAGTTCAAAGACGCTTTCCCTGAAAGATTTTTTGACATGGGGATTGCAGAATGCGATATGGTCGACACCGCAGCGGGACTCGCGACAACCGGGAAAATCCCGTTCGCCTGCACCTTCGCCATGTTTGCGGCGGGCAGGGCTTTTGAGCAGATCCGCAACTCGATCGCTTATCCGAAGCTGAATGTCAAGATTTGCGGCAGCCACGGAGGAATTTCTGTGGGCAAAGACGGTGCGACGCATCAAGCGGTGGAAGATCTGGCCATCATGGCGATCATCCCCAATATGGTGGTCATCAATCCCGGAGATGCTGTTGAAATGCGCGCCGCAGTCAAAGCCATGATTGATTACGACGGACCTGTCTATATCAGACTTGGACGGAATCCGGTTCCGGTGACATTTGATCCGGACACGTACCGTTTTGAGATCGGCAAGGGGATCCGGGTGCGCGAGGGCAAAGACATCACGCTGATTGCAACCGGTAGCCTGTTCGATATTGCAAACAAGGCAGCGGAACAATTAAGCAAAGAGGGGATTGATGCGGAAGTGCTCAATATAGCCACCATCAAACCATTGGACAAAAAGCTGATCATTGAATCGGCAAAGAAAACCGGCAAAGTCATTGTGATGGAAGAGGGGATTATCGTTGGCGGCCTTGGGTCCGCCGTGGCGGCAGCCTTGTCGGAGACCTGCCCCGTCCCGATGCGCTATATCGGAATGGATGACTGCTTCGGCCAGTCCGGAGATCCGGCCGCGCTGATGGAATGCTATGGCATGACCGTCGAAAACACGATCGCAAAAGTAAAAGAATTGCTCTAAAAGATACACATGCAAGGGAAGAACCCGAAAGGATGGGACAGCCGTGCAGAGGCCGTGCAAACAGCACGACAGTCTGCACGGCTGTCCTGCCCGTCAAATGGAATAAAAAAAGAGCCCTGAATTTCGAAATCGAAACATAAAAATGCAATTACTGAAAATCTTGAATGCGACTGCTCGGAAGAAGGGGTCATTACAAATGCCTGTAATAAAAGGAATTAGAAATAACAGTTTACAAAAAAAGCTTACCATTGCTGTTTTGTTTGTTATTATAATTCCATTTTTAATAATAACGGTGTTTTCATATAAGATTTCCGAAGATGTCATCAAAAATAAAATCAATATATCCGTGTCTAAAACGTTGTCTCAAGTAAGCTATAACATCCAGTACATGATCGATGAAATAGGCAGCGCATCCAGCATTATTTCACAAGACATATCTGTGGCGGAAATTCTAAGCAAAGAAATACCGGAAAATTTTAATGATCAGATTATGAATGAGATTAAAATACGAAACATATGCAACAACATCAAAAGCAATATGGTTAGTGTGAATGCGAATATATTGATACTGGATGCCAATGGCTATATATATTCAACGTATTTGATCGAAAACGACAAGAACATGCGGGACAAGCCATGGGTCGAAAAAATAACCGAAAAAAACGGCTATTTTTACTGGTTCAATTTTATTGAGAAAGATTTGGGCATCATTTCGGATATTGGCAGAAATCCTGCGGAAAACGATAACGTCATTGCGATGGGACGGCTGATAAAAGGCAGATCCCTGAATAACTGCGGGATTATCCTGGTGGCAATAAACGAGTCCGAAATTTGCAGGATTACAAACAAATCTGACCTTACAGAGGGAATAGACCGTTTCATTGTAGATAATGACGGCAATATTATTTCGCATGAGGATAAAACGCGAATATTCAGCAATATTAAAAACGACCCTGATTCAAAACAGATTTTTACCGAGGACACAGGATCATACACAGTGAATGACGGCATGGCAAAAACCCAGGTTTATTTCCAGACAATTCCGAATGTTGGATGGAGACTTGTGGAGCAAGTGTCCTATGACTGGCTTTTTAAAGAAATACAGAATTTAAGACTCAAATTACTGGCGATTTATGGAATTCTTTTTACATGCTTTACAGTTGTAATTTATTTTTTAATACGGAAGTTTATCGCCCCGATTAAAATTTTACGAAAGCTTATGCTGAAAGTAGAAAACGGGGACTTGAATACAGTGTTCTACTTGAAAACGAATGATGAAATAGGGTTGCTGGGCAAAAGTTTTAACAGCATGATTGATAATATCAGGATTTTACTAGATGAAAATTATAACAATCAGCAGGAGATCTATGAGCAGGAAAAAACGGCCGCCAAATTGAAGTACAGAGTCCTTCAATCGCAGGTGAATCCGCATTTTCTATTCAATACTCTAAATAGCATCAAATGGATGGCTGTGATAAATAATGCTGATAATATCGCTGCATTGGGACACTTGCTGGAAGCAAGTGTTAAAAGGGCTGAAGATGAAATTACGGTGAAAGAAGAATTGCTTTACCTAAAAGACTATATTCAGATAATGCGTTTGCGATATGCCAACAATTTTGATGTCGAATTTAATGTGAATGATGAAATATTGGAATGCAGGATACTGAAGCTGCTTCTTCAGCCTATTGTGGAAAACTCCCTGATTCACGGCCTGACGCAGAAAAAAATCAATATATATATATCGGGCTATCTGGAGAATGATGCCGTTGTATTCGAAATCAACGATGACGGGGTGGGCATTAAAGACGATCTGCTAAAAAAGCTGCTTCTTGAAGATTTGGAAAAAGGACCTGAAAAATATAATTCGTTAGGAATTTATAGTATCAATCAAAGAATAAAAGTGCAGTACGGCGATCCGTTCGGCTTATCGATCGAGAGTCGGCAAGGCGCCGGTACGCAGGTAAAATTAACAATTCCTGATAGTCGGGGGGATTTGTGATGTATAAAGTATTGATTGTTGATGACGAGGTATTGGTAAGAATCGGGATTAAAAGCTACATTCAATGGGATGAGCTGGGATTGGTTTTAATCGGGGAGGCCTCCAACGGAATAGAAGCGTTGAAAATCATTGAGGAGGAGTATCCTGAAATCATTTTGCTGGATATTAAAATGCCTGAAATGGATGGGATTGAATTGCTGAGGATCCTGAATAAGCGGAAAATATTTGCCAGGGTCATCGTCCTAAGCTGCCATGATGATTATGAATATGTCAGGGAGGCTCTAAAGCTGGGAGCAATGGACTACATTCTAAAACTGTCGTTAAAACCGGATGAGCTGAAAAAGCTGCTTCTGAAAACCGTTGATTCCATTTTAGATTCTCCTTCTAAAAACGAATCATACGGAGAAGATCTTCTGGGCATGTATATCAAGCAGATCTTGACAAATAGCGCATGCAGCAGTCTGGATTTCTTCCATTCAAGGCAGATATCGGACTTCAATGCCAGAATCAACGGTTCAAAAAATATTTCCTGCATGATAAGGCTGCCGCATGGGGAGGGAAGAAAGCAAGATGCTGCATACAATGTGGTGAAAGAAGTCGTCAAAGAATACGACCAATCAATCTGTCTGAATTATACGGACGATGAGATCCTGGTAATCTTCTCAGATGTCGCCGGGACGGAGGAGATTGGCGATTTGCTCAGAAGAACCATCGCTTTAATAAAGTCCTATCTGGATAGCAAAGCCCAGGCGGGGCTCAGCAATGTTTTTTCTGGCACAGAAAACATAGCGGATTCCTTCCGGCAATGTACCGATTCGCTGGAATATTTATTCTACTATAACAATATGGATATTATTTCTTATACTGATTGTAAATCGGTATTTGAAAAAAATAGCCTGAGCTCCAGGCGGTTTATGGAGAACCTGTCGAAATATATCGAGCTTTGCGACGAAGAAAATACAGTTAAAACAATCGATTCTTTATTTGAAGAAATCATCTGTGGCAGGAATGTCAGCCCTCATGCAGTAAAGGTATGCATAATTGAGGTCATCAATCTCTTTTCTACAGGATTGCGATTATACAGTTTGAGCTTTCCGGATATGGGTATCCTTTCTCCTTATGCAGAGATATCAAATCAATCCAATATTTATCAGCTGAAAGAATATATTCTCCATTTTATCCGGGAATTCTTCCACTTTCTGAATGTCTTTAATAAGACCCAGATAAGGGATGAAATCAATATCGCTAAAAACTTTATTATTGAAAATTACTATAAAGATATTAATTTAGGGATGGTTGCCAGAACGATTAACATAAGTGAGAATTATTTCAGCACCATTTTTAAAAAAGAGACAGGCCTGAGCTTTATCGATTATCTGAATAAAATAAGGATACAAAAAGCCAGGGATCTTATTTTAGGCGATAAGGTCAAAGCAAGCAAGGTTGCCTATATGGTGGGATATAACAGTATAAGCTATTTCAGCAAGACATTTAAAAAATTGACCGGACAAAACCCCAGCGACCTATCCGGAATAAAGTAGAATATTACAAGAAAATATGAAAATAAAACAAACAGTGAATCCAAAAGCGACTTCCAGATAAATTTCTGCAAAAGAATAGAATATTTGAATATTTCATTTTTACATCGAATCTACCATAATGTTCCGTGTAATACTATTAAGTGATGTGAAAATTTCTGATCATGAGCAGAAATTCACAAGCAGAAATTCATAAACTGGAAGGAGGAGAATTGATCACAACAGGTGTCCACAGCACTCGAATTAATAATATGAAGGAGGAGAAAAGTATGAAAAAAGAGAAAACTTGGTTTGTATTATTTCTATGCATTGTTCTCGTGGCTTCAATCATCAGCGGATGTGCCAGTCAAAATATCTCAACATCAGGCACATCGTCACAAAGCGCATCTCAAGTAACATCAGCTGTAAAGGATCCGATACATTTGAAATTCTGGGCGTGGGATGATACGAATAAAGGACGCACGAATTCTATTGAACAATGGAATGCCTCACATGATTCTATAAAAGTTGATATGGAAATCGTTCCCTGGACGAACTATCATGATAAATTATTAACATCAATAAGTGCCGGAGGCGGCCCGGATGTTCCTCTTATGAGCGTTCAATGGCTGCCTGAGTTTGTAGGAATGAACGCACTGCTGCAGCTGGACGAATATGTGGCGAAGTGGAAAGGCAAGGACGATATTTATGAAAGCATATGGACGGCGACAAAAGCCGGATACGATAAATTATATGCTTTACCCTATACAATGGTCACTTATTATCTATATTGCAGAAAAGACCTGTTTGATAAAGCAGGAATTCCCCTGCCTGCCACCATTGATGAATTTTATGAAGCCTGCAAGAAGCTGACGATGGATACCAATGGCGACGGGAAAACCGATGTCTATGGATTTGGAATGAGAGGCGCCAGAATGGGCCATCAGATGTGGGCGGGAGTCACTTTTGCCGATGGCGCGCAGAATGTACGCCTTTTTGATGAAGCTGGCAACGTGACTTTGAATGTGCCTCAGCTTGTTGCGGCAAGCAAGAGATATATCGATTTGTACAAAAACGGGTATACTCCAAAAACGGCGCCGGCAGACGGAGCAAATGAAATACAGCAGAATTTCCTTTCCGGAGCGACGGCGATGCTGGTGCACCATGTGGCCTCCTCGAAAGCGATAAAGGAAAAATGGGGCGATAATGTAGTTCCCGTAGCGATTCCGAAAGGATCGGGCGGCAGGCTGGTACCCATGGAATTAACGGTTGTAAGTACATTGACTGCGACGAAATATAAGGATGAATCCATCGAATTTATTGAATGGCTGGATTCACCGGGAGCACATGACCTGATGTGCAGGGCTGTCGGGCAGGTTCCATTTCTAAAATCTGTTGCTGCATTCCAGTTTTATAAGGATGATATATTCCAGAAAGTTTCGATTGAATCCATTCCGGATGCATACCTTTTTACTGCTACTCCTGAAATGGGCCAATGGACAGAGATGACATGGCCTGCAGAATTTCAGAAAGCATTGGTTGGGAAAAGCACCCCTGAAGAATTTATTAAAAATATCACCGATGCATTGAAGCCGATAAAGAAGTAAAGCCGAAATCTGCGGGGCCTGTCACAGGCCTCGCAGATATTGCAAGTGCGTTATGCAATAGAATAACTTGACGGCATTACAACAAGGGAGATTTTATGAAAAGGAAAAAGAAGAATTGGACAGTACTCTTGCTGCTGAGCCCGATGATTGTCCTGCTGCTGCTGATAGTGGCATATCCAATGATATCTTCAGTCTATATGAGCTTTCATTATTTCGTCTTGTTTGATAAAGCGAATACAGCATTTATCGGATTGGACAATTACAGGAAAGCTTTCAGTGACCAGACGTTTATTCTGGCATTGTGGAATACCCTCAAATGGGTAGGCCTGACATTGCCTGTACAGTTTGGAGTAGGGCTGGTCTTTGCGCTGATACTCAACAAAGGATTCAAGGGAAGAGCGGTTATCCGGTCCATCGCAATTATACCGTGGGTTACTCCGGGAGTGGTGATCGCATTGATGTGGTCCTTGATTTATGACGGCAATCTGGGTGTTTTAAATGATATGCTTTTAAAGGTGGGATTGATTTCAGACAAGATACCATGGCTGGCACTCCCCGATGTATCTCTTTATGCACAGATTGTCACACTGATTTGGCAGGGGATTCCATTTTTCACTGTAATGATACTGGCGGGACTTCAAGTCATCCCGCATGAATTGTATGAATCCGCCAAAGTGGATGGCAGTTCCTCTTTTCAGTCCTTTCGATATGTGACTTGGCCGTTTATTGTACCGATCGTATCGACAACAGTACTCCTGCGTATTATATGGATAACAAATAATACAGAAATAATTTATATAATGACACAGGGCGGCCCGGGGAACAGTTCCCTGACGGCAACGGTGTATACATACATGCAAGCTCAGAAAGCGCTGAATTTCGGCTATGCATCGGCTCTGGCGATTATAGTGACATTAATTCTTTCAACAATAATGTTTGTATATATCAGGTTACTCAATAAAAACGGAGGAATGGTAAACAAATGAAGAGAAAATCAATCATAGCTTTTTATATGCCTGTGATTATTATTATAACGTTTATACTTTTCCCATTTATTTGGATGCTGATTACATCTCTGAAAGACTCAAGCGAGATGTTCGAAATGGTATTATACTATTTGCCGCTAAAGCCAACCTTGATGAATTACTATGATTTGTTCGCAAATACCAGCTTTTTGCACAGTACGTTCAACAGCCTGTTTGTGTCAACGATCACGGCAGCGATAAACCTGGTCATTGCAACAATGGCAGGATATGCGTTTTCAAGGTTCGAATTCAAGGGCCGCAGCTTCCTGCTTCAAGCGATCCTATTGATTTACATGATTCCTCAGGTGCTGCTGCTGACTCCGTTATTCACCACCATGAGATCCTTGCAGCTGATAAACACCTATTTTTCATTGATCATTTCTTACTGCACCTTCACCGTGCCTTTTTCGGTATGGCTGATGGTAGGGTTTATGAACAAGCTTCCGATTGAACTGGAGGAAGCGGCAAGAATTGACGGCTGCTCGAAACTCGCCGCCTTTCTCAAGGTGGTGCTTCCAATATTGAGACCGGGCATTGCAGCGGTTGCCGCCTATATATTTATTAATGCATGGAATGAATATTTATATGCCATTATGTTCACAAATGAAAACACCAGGACCGTAACGGTGGAGATATCCTCCTACATCGGCCAATATGCCATAAGATGGGACCACTTGACGGCGGCAGGGGTTATGGCCGCATTGCCGGTCATCCTGTTGTTTATGATGGTTCAGAAAAATTTCATCTCGGGATTGACCGCCGGTTCTGTAAAAGGGTAGGCGAACGGCAAATCGCGTTGCGGTTTCACCCTACATACATCTGAAGTGTGCGAAAACGGATTATTTGAAAATGAAACGAATATATACATATTAACTTATAAAAGCTTGATAAATTTGTTTAATATAGCGATTATGGAATAAGATGATGGAAAATGTTCGAAAATCTATTGACAAACATCAGACCTTTTAATATGATTAAAATATATTATTTCATATGCTAGCACATATCTATTATTCGCTCGAAAACGTTAAATCAACAGGCAAAAAATATTTCGCATGAACCCCCGAAAGCAACTAAAAATCAATAAGAAAGAGGAGAGAAAATGGAAATAACATCTTATGAGTTTTCCGGCGAAGGCATGCACCGGCAATATGAAAATGAAAAATGGACCGTGGGAATCAAAAACTGGAAACCCGCCAATGATATCACCGGCATCGATATGCTGGAACGGCACAACCAGACCGACGAACTGTTTGTTCTGCTGTCCGGTTCCTGCACGCTGATTTCCGCAGAAGAAACCGCGAATGGAATGGTATTTGACAAAGTGATCATGGTGCCCAATAAAGTGTATAACATCCCCATGACGCTGTGGCACAACACAATCACCACAAAAGAAGCAAAGATGATTCTGATAGAGGACTCCAACACAGGAGAGAGCAACAGCAACTTTTACAAGCTGAGCAAAAAAGAGATCGAGGCCATTCAAAAGCTTGTCAGATAATAATTCAAACACCGGGGCAGGAGGAGAATATGAAATATGGCGTTCATCGGTTAACATGGGGAAAAGATTTCGACCAGAATAACATTAAACTGTTTTTCAAACAAGCGAAGGCAACCGGAGCAAGTACAATTGAATTTCGTCCGCCGGATGCGACTTTAAACGGCGACATCCCAAAAACGGCTGAAATACGAAAGATGGCGGAAGAGGAAGGCCTGCAATTGCTTTTCTGTTATGGATATCCTGCGGGGATTGATATGCGCTCGCCGGATCCATTTATTCGCCAGTATGCTGTGGAACATCTGAAAAGGGCGGTCGCAGCGGCCAAGAACCTGGGCGGCACCGAAATCGGGGGCGTGATCTACTCCTCCTGGCCTGCAGATTTTGCACATGACATGATTACTCCCAGCGTGAAATATGAAAGGACACAGCGCAGTCTTGAGTGCATCCGCCAGGTGATCCCCACAGCGGAAGCGTATGACATACAGCTTAATATGGAAGTGCTGAACCGGTTTGATAATTACATTATCAATACGGTCGAGGAAGGCCTTGATTTTTTAAAACAGTTGGAAAGCGATCATTGCGGACTTGTACTGGACGTTTTTCACATGAACATTGAAGAGAACGATCTGATCGGTGCAATCCGATCCGCAAAGGGACATATCGGGCAATTCCATGCAACAGAACCCAACCGGCAGATTCCATTCCAAAACACGCGGATCAACTGGCCGGAAATAGGGAAAGTGCTGAAAGAAATCGGATATGACAACACCGTCACGCTGGAGGCGGTCATGGTGTTTGACGACGATGCCTCGTATAATTTGCGGATGTGGAGGAATCTGATGGAGGATGTCTCCATGGAAGCCCGCATCGAAGCAATGAAACAGGGAATTCTGTTTCTGAAAGAACAGTTTGGCGACAAGTAAAATGAAATCAATTAAAATTAGTAAGGAGTGATATTATGACTGTTAAAGAGTTGGAGAAAAAAAGTCGAGCCATCCGGCGTGACACCCTTCAGGAAATATTCATCGCAAAGTCTGGACACACGGGAGGAAGCATGTCATGCGTTGACCTGCTTGTAGGCTTATATTACGGTAAAATGCGGGTTAGGCCGAAGGATCCGCAATGGGAGGACCGCGACCGTTTTGTTCTTTCCAAGGCACACGCGAATCCTTCCCTTTATGCTGTTCTGGCGGACAAGGGCTATTTCCCCCGGGAGGAGCTATGGACGCTGCGTAAACTGCACACCAATCTGCAAGGACATCCCAACCGCAAAAAAGCACCGGGCCTTGATACCTCCAACGGGTCTTTGGGACAGGGACTTTCCATGGCTGTGGGAATGGCGATCGGCGCCAAACTGCGCAACAAGGGCACCCAGGTATATGCTATCATGGGGGACGGCGAAACGCAGGAAGGCCAGATATGGGAAGCCAGTATGGCGGCTGCGCATTATAAGCTGGATAACCTGACGGCTATCTGGGATCATAATCATCTCCAAATTGATGGAAACAATGATGATGTCATGTCTCTGGGCGATCTGGAAGGTAAATTGCGTGCCTTCGGATATCATGTCATCGTCATCAACGGCAACGATATGAAGCAAATCATGGATGCGCTGAATGAAGATCCTCAAGGGAAACCCAAAGCGATTTTAGCAGAGACTCTTAAAGGCAAGGGCGTGTCTTTCATGGAAAACCAGATAAACTGGCACGATAAATGCCCGAGTGAAGACGAACTGAAAATTGCATTTAAAGAATTGGAGGATTAGAAAATGGGTGAGAAAAAAGCAATGCGGGTCGCGTATGGGGAAGCTTTGGCCGAACTGGGCGCAATGGACCCCAAAGTTATAGTATTGGATGCAGATCTTTCCAAAGCGACGGGAACCGCGACTTTTGCAAAAAAATTCCCGGAACGATTTTTCAACGCCGGCATCGCGGAAGCGAACATGACCGGCATGGCCGCCGGGATCGCTTCGATGGGGTATACCGCATTTTGCAGCACGTTCGCTCTTTTCGGCGCCGGACGGGCATACGAGCAGATCCGTAACGCGGTTGTATATTCGGACTTCAATGTGAAAGTCGCCTGCACCCATGGAGGGATCACAGCCGGGCAGGACGGCGGAAGTCACCAGTCCATCGAGGATTTCGCTCTGATGCGCGTTCTTCCCGGTATGACGGTCATGGCGCCCTGCGATGTGATCGAGCTTCGGAAAGCGATTTTTGCCGCCGCAAAATATGAAGGACCGATGTACATCCGTATCGGCAGATGGCCTGCTGAAACAGTAACAACAGAAGATACACCCTTTGAGATCGGTAAAGCCAATGTGATGGTGGAAAACGGCGACGACGCAGTGATTTTCGCCATTGGCATCATGGTTCCGCAGGCAATCGAAGCTGCAGAAATGCTGAAACAAAAAGGGATTAACATTACAGTTGTCAACATGCACACCTTGAA
>CAZJXH010000052.1:0-18130 GCA_964549475.1 uncultured Oscillospiraceae bacterium | reverse complement strand
CTTTGCCTTATCAACGTTATAATCATAGGATACCAATCCGGTATCAAGCCATTCCCCCGGGGATGTAAGGCTCTTTGCTTTCACTGCGTTGCCCTTGAACACGCTGGCAATGATGCTGTCCATGTCGATCGCATAGGCGAGCGCCTGGCGAACACGGATATCCTGCAGGGGATTTCCAAGTCCCTGGTCTTTCCAAGTCAGAACCGTTGTGCTGTTAGAATTGCCGCCGGTGCTTGATGTCGGAGCTGTTGTAACTTTTGCGCAGCTGGAAACCAGTGTTGCAATCAATGTTACTGAGAGAATGATACTTAACAGTCTTTTCATAGTCTTCCTCCATAATCCTTTTAGTTATTTGTTAAGTTTGTACTTTGTAGTACAAACTTAGACACAAAAAATATATATTGATTACTCCGTTTCTCATTGAACAATCAATATAGTTGATATTAGCATGCATATTCCGGTATGTCAATGGAATTTTTATACATATTGCCCTATTTAATGAAATGTTCACATAAATTTGTACTATAAATCTCCTTGACAGATTGCAGATAATGCCGTATCTTAATGTTTATAATAGAATATGTATATTGTACTACAATATATATTGAGAGGGTGAAAATATGGGTATAGAAGAAATTTCATCAATGAAAAATCTAAAAAACAGGAAGCTATACCTGCAGGTCTATGATGAATTGAAAAATTACATCATACAGAACCAGCTCAAGCCCGGCGACAAGCTTCCGACCGAAATGGAGATGAGTGCGGTTTTAGGCGTAAGCCGCAATGTGCTTCGGGAAGCGATCAAGTCACTTGAAATCACCGGCATTGTAAGTTCCAAGCCAGGAGTCGGCATCATCATCCAGGAATTCAGTCCAGACTTTTTGTTCCAGAGCCTTTTCTATAATTTAGCAGGAGACAGCGCGCGGGTGCTCTCGCAGACCATCACGGTGCGACGCATCCTCGAACTCGGGTTCATACAGCAGGCATTTGACACCATCACTCCGGAGGATATCGAGCTACTGAAAGAGCAAGTCGCCAATATGAATAAAGCATTCAAGGAAACACAGAAGAAGCGCAACGCGACAACCGTATTCGGGCATGATTTCTATGCTGCGGATGCGGCATTCCACATCATCCTGTTTTCAAAGGCGGACAACAACATCCTGAAATCGATCATTGCCGCTGTCTGGGCGTGCGACCGATGCTACAGGCAGAAAATACTGACCGCCTACATTCAAAAGACAGTAGAAAAGCACGAAAGGATTGTTGCCGCTCTGGAACAGCATGACCTTCAGCAATTCAGCGACGCTATGCATTATCATTTTGATGTATTGTATAAACCAGATTGTGAAACTAAAAATGATTCAAATTGAATCTCAATAAGCAGGCACGGCTTGCCTGTCCCGTAAAAAGGACGGCAGGGGGGGCATATCCTCTTGTGTCTGTTTTTGTACAAAAGATCCCGCCGCATAAAGGCTGGCTCTTTTTTTATCCGGATTCCATCCTTCGCTGGCGGTTGTGATTAGGATCGGCAGGATCAATAAAAGAAAAAGGCGGTCTGCTCCGTTTATTCGATTTCGATGAAAATATCCGTTCCGACCACTTTGACCGGATAAGGGGCAATATCCCTCACCTCGAAATGAAAAAGAAGCAATTTGCCTCCATGCACTGCCTTCCCTGTTTTTACATCAAAGATCGACCCATGTCTGGGGCAGATGATATTGTTCCCGTCGAGTTTTCCGTCATAGAGGGATCCCCCCATATGCGGACATTTGTTGTCGACAGCATAATAAGCGCCGTCAATATTCGCCAACAGGATTTCTTTGTTTTTCAATACGATCTTCTTTTTGTTTCCGGGTGCCATTTCCGTTGTCTGTGCCGCTTTCACGTATTCCATATAAATCCTCCTCTACCGGTCATATCCGATGTTCTGATTGCATTATATAACGAAAGCACCGCATTCCGACAAAATGCCGGACCCGGGCAGTAATTGTCTCCGCGTGCTGCTTCCCATCCTGTCTGCGGCAATTCTGTAAAATATCAGCTCAGCTGCAGGATAACATGGATAATATCCTCATGGATCACGATATCCGCCTGCGAATCCGCTTGTGTCTCTGATTTGTTAATCAGGATCAGGTTATTCCCGTGAAAATAACGGATAAAGGTATTCGCCGGATAAACGACTAGCGAAGTGCCGATCACAAACATCGCGTCCGCCGATGAGATCGCTCGTACCGCACGATGGATCACCTCATCATCCAGTGCTTCTTCGTATAAAACCACATCCGGCTTGATAATTCCCTGATCCAGGTCGCAGCGCGGTATGCCGGATGCGTGGACAATCGCATCCAGATCAAAGGATTTTCCACATCTCGTACAATGATTTCGTCTGACACTGCCATGCAATTCAATGACATTCGTGCTTCCAGCCATTTGATGCAGCCCATCGATATTCTGTGTGACAACGCAAATATGTCTCCCCTGTTTTTCCAGCGCGGCAAAATAAGCATGCGCTTCGTTCGGAAGTGCATCGGAATAAATCATTTTACTTTTGTAAAATTCGTAAAACGCATCGCAATGGGTCTCAAAGAAAGTATGGGAAATGATTTCCTCCGGAGCGTACTGTTGGTTGTTCTGTGTACTGTAAAGGCCATTCTCAGATCTGAAATCCGGAATTCCGGAAGGACAACTGATGCCTGCGCCGGTGAACACACAGATATTCGCACTGCGATTAATTATATTTTTAATCTGTTTTATTTCATCGGTTTGTATCATATTCTGCATCATTCCTTCGCTGCCAGAATTGCAGCAGTCAGAACAGTCACAAGAGCAGCCATGATCAACATCAGATTCTGGACGCTGAGATGAAAGGTCTCTGCTTTGGTATGGTTTTTCTTAAAAATCCGGATATTCTTCTGAACAGCTATAATAATCAGCAATGCAAAAAGGACATAGAGCGGAAGAATCCGGAAAACAGCGATCAAAATGATTGCTGCAAAAGCGATATAGTAATTCACCGCAAAAAGGCGAAGCGCAGGACCGGTTCCGATATAATACGGCAATGTGCGGCGGTTCACCCTGGTATCGGCTTCAAGATCACAGATATTATTCGCGAGCATGATATTCGCGATACAAAGGATTCCGGGAGCTGCAAGGAAAAGAAGGTTCAGCAGGAGAAACAGCAGCAGCAAAGCGGTTCTGTTTGAAATCTGCAGAGGCTTCCCTCCTGTTTTGCTTTCCATGTAATTGTTGATGGCAGTCGTTGACATATCGAAAAACAGCATGACGCTGGCAATTTCCGTTTTGATTTCAACATAGTTCAAATAACAGCTGTTGATAGAATCCCCTCCTTTTCCAAGAGGAAATCAAGATTTCGCACTTCACCCCTCCTGTCATACATATACATATTATATCACTTCGATGCAATATGGAGACAACATGGGTGCAATATGGGGACGGTTCTTATATTGCATTTCGTTTTAGTTAATGCAATATAAGAACCGTCCCCATATTGCACCCATATTGCACTCTGAATGGCGGTTGACAGGCTTCCTGAAGAAGCTCCTGAATGGGTTTGAAGCTTATAGCACCTTTGACAGAAATTCTTTGGTTCTTGGATTCTGTGGATTGGAAAAGAATTCATCCGGTGTGTTTTCTTCCAGAATCATTCCTGCATCCATGAACAAAATCCTGGTTGACACCTCTTTGGCAAATCCCATTTCATGCGTTACAATAACCATGGTCATTCCCTCGTTTGCCAGTTTCTTGATCAGGTCCAGAACCTCCCCGACCATTTCCGGGTCAAGTGCCGAAGTCGGCTCATCAAACAGCATGACTTTCGGGTTCATTGCAAGAGCGCGTATAATGGCGATTCTCTGTTTCTGCCCGCCAGACAAGGTGGAAGGATAGACATTCGCTTTCTCTTCCAGCCCGATTCTTTGCAGCAGATGGATGGCATTATCTCTGACTTGCGCTTTGATCTTTTCACGATTCGTATTGATTTCAAGAAGAGCCTTTTTTTTCTTTGGAAAACATATTCCGGATCTTGATAAAGAAATTCATGATTTTTGCTGTCCGCAGCTGATGGATTTCGATATGCAGCGGCGCAAGCATGATATTATCGATCACGGTCTTATTGTTGAACAAGTTGAATTGCTGAAAAACCATGCCGATATGGCGGCGATGAACATTGATATCAACATGCATGTCGGCAATATCAACTCCTTCGAATATGACAGAGCCGCTTGTGGGATCTTCCATGCAGTTCAGGCAGCGCAGAAATGTACTTTTCCCACTTCCGGAAGGGCCTACGATAGCAATCTTTTCCCCTTCGCTGATGGTGATGTTGATCCCCTTCAGCACTTCGAGCTTGCCGTAATTCTTCTTTAAATTAATTACGTCTATCACTTTTTCTCAGGCTCCTTTCCATGGTTTTGATAAGCAGGGTGATAAGCATGACCAGTACGATATAGATGACCGCCATAACAAGGTATGGAACCATGAATTCATAACTGTTCGTGCCAATGTAGTTAAATGCGACATAAAGGTCGGCGGCACCGACAAAGCTGACAACCGATGTTTCTTTGATCAAGGTGATGAATTCATTTCCAAGCGTGGGAAGAATATTTTTAATCGCCTGGGGAACAACGATTTTCAGCATGGTGACACCATAGCTGAGACCGACTGCGCGTCCGGCTTCCATTTGTCCCGGATCTACAGACAGGATGCCGCTTCGCATGATTTCGGAAACGTATGCGCCGCTGTTCAGGCCGAATACCAGGACGCAGACATTGAGCGCCGGCATATTGATGCCGATCAAAGGAAGTGCGACATAATAGGTCACCAAAAGCTGTACGACAACCGGGGTTCCTCTGAACAGCCCGACATAGAAATTACAGAATCCGTTCAATACTTTAGGCAGCCTTCTGTATTTTGGCAATACTTCGATCACTGCGATAATCGTGCCGATCAAGATTCCGATCGCAAGCCCGATCACGGCAATATAGACCGTGTTTTGAAGTCCGGTCAGTACTTTTGTATAACCGTTGTTTTCATAAAAGATTTCCCAGAATTTTGCTACTTTACTACCAAAATTACCCATCGTGTTTTCCTTAATAAGGACAGTACCCCTCCGTTTCCGGCGGGGTACTGTTCATTGATTTAGTTGAGCTTGTTGATTGCACTTGCAATACTCTGGGCAGGAGCTTCATCAATAATGACATAGTTGATATTGCCGTTCAGCATATCCTGTACGGCGAGAGAGCCTGATTTGTACCCTACGCATTTCGTCTTATAGCCGGCGAATCCCCAGTCTTCATCGCCTTCTACATAGAATTGGCCGGTTGTGCCGGTTTGAACGCCGATTTTCGTGTCTTCCTTGAAGCCATTCAGAATCGCTTCCACATCTGCTGCTGTTTTACAATTATCAAACGTTTTGTCGCTTTCTTTTACGATCAGTTTCTGTGCTGCATCATAATATTTGTCTGTGAATGCAACATATTCTTTTCGGTCTTCTTTAATGGTGAGTCCTGCCATCGCAATATCGCATTTGCCTTGACCGACAGAAAGACAGACCGCATCAAAATCCATGTTGCTGATGACGAGCTCCTTGCCGAGTTCCTTGGCAAGAAGGGAAGCAATCTCCATATCGATTCCGTAATACTGGTCACCAACAGTATATTCAAAGGGTTCGAATCCTGCATTGGTGGCGACAACAAGCTGGTCCTTCGCCGTATCAAGCTTTGCGGATGCAACCGCTGCGGGGGTTCCGCCGCCAAAGTACTTCGTGCAGATCGCATTGAATGTGCCGTCGGCTTTGATTTTGGCAATGAATTGGTTGACACTCACTAAAAGATCCGGATTGGTCTTGTCCACCCCGAAAGCATATTCTTCTTCGGTAAGTGGAATGCCGATCACCTTAACGGTTGAACTAGCTTTCTTTGAAGAGCAGCTGGAAATCATAAAACTGCCAAGCATCAGGATTGCCATTGCAAGTGCGAATAGTCTGTTCTTTTTCATAATCATATCTTCTCCTTAAAATATTAATAAACAAGGCATTGTATATTTATACACATTATATGCATATTTATGCATAAACGCAAATACAAATGTATATAAATGTATATCAAAAAGACGCATTTGTCAACTGTTTCGTCCATAAATGCATGGGTAAATGTGTGATTTTAAAGACTTTTAACAATAAGACAGGAAAATTGCGCTATTCGAAAAGTCTTGATGCATCTTCCATGTTTTTTATAATCTTCACATTGAAAGGACAGTTCGCTTCGCAGCTTCCGCAGGCGATGCATTCCGATGCTTTGTGGGCACTGGCATGATATTGCTCCTGGATTCGGTCCGGGATGCGGGTTTCATCCAAAAGAGCGATGTCCAATAGCTTTGTTATCGTGGCAATGTCTATCTGGGAAGGGCATGGAAGGCAATGGTTGCAATACATGCACTTTGCATTCAACGTCCCTTTGAAGCATTGTATCGCTCTGCTGTAATCGCGTTCTTCGTCGGTAAGGACAAGGTATCGAACCGCTTCCAGGACTTCCGCGCGGCTTCGGCAGCCGATCAGGGTGCTTGCCACAGCAGGACGTGTCAGTGCATAATGGATGCATTGACCCACCGTCAAGGGCTCGTTAAAGGGAGAGAAATCGGAAGATAGAAGTTTGCCTGCGCCAAGGGTTTTCATTGTTGTGATTGCAATCCCCCGGTTTTCGCATAGTCTATAAAGGTACTCCCGTTTCGGATCCATTCCATTGAATTGTTTATTGTCCAGTTTCCCGGCAAGCGCGGAATCAATTGTCATGTCCGGGGGCAGCATATCATATGCCGGATTCGTGCTAAACATCAGCAGTTCAATGACCCCGGTTTCTACAATTCTTGCAGCCGTTTCCGGATTGTGGGAGCTTGCGCCGATGGCGCGGATCGTGCCTTCCTGTTTTAACCTTTGAACATAAGAGATGTATCCGGTTTCAAAAACATTCCTGAAATCTTCTTCTGTATCAATGTAAAACATCATTCCCAGGTCAATATAATCCGTTTCAAAGCTGTTCAGCAGATTTTCAAAATACTCGCGGCAGAGTGCGAGATCCCGGGTTCTGTCATATTGTCCGCGTATCTCCACCGATCCGATATGTCCCTGCAATAAAACCTTGTCCCGTCTGCCTTTAAGCGCTTTTGAGAGGTTGTCCCTAACTTCTTTTCCCGGCATGAAAACATCTATAATGTTCATACCGGATTCAAGAGCGGCATCCATCACCTCTTCGCATTCTTCATAGAGGCGATGATCCAGATGTTCCGCGCCAAGCCCTATAATGCTCGCTGACATTCCGGTTTTTCCTATAGGTCTGTAAATCATAAGCATCCTCCATGAAATAGAATTGTCCTGTTGCTTCTATTTTTTATTCATTCTATTTATTATTCATTCACCGGTATTATTTTACTATTTTTCTGTTCTTCTTTTATCTTTCTGTGCAAGATGATCGGTCCATCGCCGGGCACCCGTTTTCCACCGGATTTCAACGAAGAGGCTTCTGGCTATTCCGTGATTCATCCATTCTGCTTTTATTTTTATGAAAGGATATTTTTCTTTTCATTCTCATAAAGCAACTGCACTGTGGAAAGAATTGTTTTGTATATATTATTTTGAGTCCGCCATACACTGAACTGAAAAATATTCTCGTTCAGTTTCGCTTCTCCGTCATCATTTGAAGGAATGTTTTTTATTGTTTTATAAGTATTATATAGGCTGGCAATCTGGGAGAGTATGCTATAAAAATTGGGGTTTTCGATGAATGCGTTGATAATTTCCACGGATAAAGGCTTGTCCATCTTATCGGATTGTTCTTTGCCGACAGCAGAAGCCGTTCCTTTATATCCCGCATTCCACTGCTTGATTTGTGCAATGGCCGCTTCGGACAATCCGGTGCTGTCGCATATTGTTTTCATATCCATGTCGCAGGTCTTCGTATCGGTTTCACAAAGCAGATAATCCGTAGAAACCTTATAATATTCTGCCAGTTTTACAATCGTTTTGGCGTCAGGAACATTGCTTCCCATTTCATAGAGGCTGATCGTCGACTTGGTTACACCGATTTCATCCGCAAGCATCTGTTGTGTGACGGTGCCTCCATTCTCTCCTCTTTTTAATACTCGCAGTTCTCTCAGACGTTTGGGGAACAGGGTTTTTTTATTATCTTCGGAATGAATCTCGATTCCGTGTTTTTTGGCTTCTTTTTCACTTTGTGGAAATACTGATTTCTGCATAAGTACATTCTCCTCGTCGCATCGTTTTGTATAGTATGATTTTCTTTTCATATATCAAATCAATATCATTTTTCTTGATTGCCCGGGATTCCCGTCCCCTGGGCGATTGCATCAGGAACCTCCTAAGCTGGCAGGATATTCTTGCTTCATATCACTCCAGTGCTTTTATTCTTGATTGTACGAGATTCTTGATTCCGAATACATTTTTCAAGAAAATCATGATTCGGTATGAATTTCTTGTTGCTGATAATTCTATTACCATTTTTCTTGATTATATGATATTCTGGACTTACAATTTTTGATAACAAGAATATCATATTCCAAAGCTTGAATTATTCGTTTTTTTATTATGGTTTTCCCGAAATTATGGACTGTTTGATATTCTCGATACGCAGAACCAATGGCAAGTAAATCATATTGCAAGAGGAGATGCTTGTCAAATATTTTTTTTAATTGCGGAAAGTGAAATATGGGGACGGTTCTTATGTTGCATAATCGAGATAAAATGCAACATAAGAACCGTCCCCATATTTCGTCCCAATATTTCACTTTCTGCAAACGATTGTCCTATCCGCCGAGAGACTGGAGATATTGATATCGGGTGTTCAGTTTCCACACTCAATACTGATACTTGTAAAAATATGGAGGACATTTTCGACGGAGAGCGCTTCTTTTTCTGCGCCCGATTTTTCAAAAATAATTCTTCCGTTATTCATCATGATCAGCCTGTTGCCATACTCCACCGCATACCGAAGATTGTGAGTGACCATCATGGCGGTGAGCTTTTTTTCTTTTACAATCTTATTGGTCAGCTGCATGATAATTTCCGCTGTTTTTGGATCCAGCGCGGCAGTATGTTCATCAAGAATGAGAAAATCGATCGGAGTGAGGGTTGACATAATCAAGGCAACTGCTTGTCGCTGTCCCCCCGAGAAGGATCCGAGCTTGTCATTCATCTTGTTTTCAAGGCCCAATCCAAGAATAGCAAGCTGCTCCCGATAATAGCCGATTCTTGATTTATTGATTGCATAACTGAGTCCATAGGGTTTTCCTTTGTTGTCCGCAAGCGACATGTTTTCGAGCATGGTCAGATTGGGACAGGTCCCGGCCGCGGGATTCTGATATACTCTGCCAATCCTTTTATATCTTTTAAAATCCTTCATCTTGTCGATATTCTCTCCCCCGATGCGCACTTCGCCGCCTTCGATCGGAATACTCCCGCATATGATGTTGAGCAGGGATGTTTTTCCACTTCCGTTGCTGCCGACAATAGAGAGAAATTCACCGTCCGCCACGGTGAGATTGAATTTTTCGAATAGGCACATTTCTGTCAGTGTTCCTGGGTTATAGATTTTTGTGATATCTTTCAATTCAAGCATTTTTCTTCAAACCGCCTTTCTGATAATTGCCAAAGACGAGAATGACAAGGAAGAGCGCGGCAGTGACAAATTTCAGCAGATTCGCCGGAAGGCCGAGACTGATGGCTATTTGAATGCAACCCTTGTAAAGGATGCTTCCAATCATTACGGCCGTAGTTCCTTTGACAAAGCCTAACTTTTTGAACAGTGTTGTTCCGATAATGACCGTCGCGAGACCGAAAACCACTTGTCCGGTACCCATTGTGCTGGAAAAGGCGCGCTGTTCCTGGCAGACAATACATCCGGCAAGGGCAACCAGGGCGTTGGAGATGACAAGCCCGATTATTTTCACCCTCCCTTTGTCTTTTGCCAGAGATGTCACCAGAATGCTGTTGTCGCCAACCGCTCGGAGCAAAAGCCCGTTATGTGTTTTAAAGTAAAGATCCAACAGGATTTTAATAACGAGCGCTAAAAGAAAGGACACGATCAGCTTCCGATAAATCAGCGACATTCCGCCCAAAAGAGCCATTGTGGGCGCAGCGGTGAATATGGTATCGACCGCCCGGTCAATGATCAGGTTGGACCCTGCAATTTGGAGATTGATCGAAAACAGCGCTGTCATCGTGATAATCCCTGCCAGCAGATCGCGAACCCCCAGTTTGACATGGATGGCTCCGGTAATCAGTCCGGCCAGTGCACCGGTTACAAGAGCAATCGGCAGCGTAAGATACGGATTCACACCGCTTGTCAGTAAAACTGCCGTGATAGCAGCCCCCAGCGGGAAACTGCCGTCTACCGTCAAATCAGGAAAATCAAGTATTTTATAGGTAATATATACCCCATAAGACAAAAGTGCATATATCAGCCCCTGCGTCAGGGTTCCAAAGACCAGATCCAAAATCATCCCCATAAAATCCTTTCTTCGCGCTTATATCATTCGTCGCATCTCTATTATTCTACCCTTATTTACTTTTCGCCTCGGTTGCCTTCGCTGCAATATCACTTGGAAGTGTAATTCCCATTTCCGAAAGTGCTGCAGAATTGGTATAAATCTCGTACTCGCTGATGGTTTCATATGGAATCTTCTCTGCAGTCGCTGTTCCCTTTAGAATTTTAGCGGCCATGGCTCCTGTCTGAATACCGAGCTTATAATAATCGATACCGGCCGATGCGACGCAGCCCAGTTTCACCTGTTCGACCTCACTCCCATATACCGGAATTTTCGCCGCAGTCGTCTTTTCCAGGATGGATGAAAGCACCCCTACTACATTGTTGTCCGTAAGATTCGAGAAGCAATCGACCTTTTTGGAAATCAGCTGATCCGTTGCAAGCGTGACCTCCGCCTGCTGTGTCACCCCGATCGCTTCGATTGTAAATCCATAAGACGCTGCTTTCGCCTGGTATTCCGCAATAGCTGATACGGAATTGGGCTCGCTTGTTGTATACAGAATACCGATTGTTTTTGCTTTCGGCTGGAGCTTACGGATGAGATCAAGCTGTGCTTCCACAGGAAGCTTGTCGCTGGTGCCGGTGACATTTCCATTGTCCAGCTTGGCTTTAACAGGATCGGTGATCGCCGTGAAGATGACCGGGATGTCCTTCCCTTCGGCGGCCGCATAACAGGCGATAGCGGATGGCGTTGCAATCGCACACATCAATGCAACGTTTTTCGATGAAAAATTCTGAGCGATCTGAGTGGCGATCGCATCGTCAAAGCCCGCATTCTGATAATCGATCGTGAAGTCCTTGTTCTCGGCAAGGCCAGCGTCAAGCAGCCCCTGAATAAAGCCTTTTCTGCAATTGTCAAGCGAGGCATGCTCCCCGTACTGTGAAATGCCGATAACAGGAATCTTGCTTTTGCCGCAGCCAGGAATAATGGACAGGATCACAACCAGGGATAATATTAAATAAGATATTTTTTTCATACAATTTTCTCCTTCAATTCAAATCATTTTGCTTTTATCATATACTTTTCATATTGGACCGAAATGACATGTCTGTACATCACGTCCTTTGGGAATCCGGTGCGCTTCCGTTCTGTGTTGCATTCTGCCATCGCCATCGTTCTGATAAAAGAATCATCAGTCATCCTCCTCTGATATTTTCTCTTTAAAATAAAAAAATAGCCTTATCCCATAAAAAGGGACAAGACTAACATCCTGCGGTACCACCCAAATTGACGACGAATCGCCCACTCGATACGCACTTCTATGCGCCGCACTCGTAACGGAAGTGTCCCGTCTTGCCTACTCAGATCTTTTTCAGCTCGCCCTCCCAAGTCCATTCCCCTTGTGTCCAACCACCGCGATTCCATCATCCGCGATTCTCTTTACATTGTCCTTCAAGGATACTACTCTCAGTCATCGGTTTATTTATTTAGTTGTCATGATTATAATTGTATGGCAAAGCTTTGTCAAGCACAACGGATTCACCGCAGGGCAATCGCTTACGAAAAGAAATGGAGCATGGGGACGGTTCTTATGTTGCATTTTATTTCGTTTATGCAACATAAGAACCGTCCCCATGTTGCACCCATGTTCCATCTGTTACTAATCCATTTCTTTTCGTAAGCGATCGCCCTGGATTCACTGATAGATTCGTCGGATTTTGTCCGACCGTGTCATTTGGATTTGTCAGACTTATTGACAGTAATGCGGATGAAGTGGTAACATATGCATGATTACGCAGCAAGTAAGCCAGTAGCCGTGCGCAACTCCGTCATTTTTGGTATGCGATGCGCTGCAATAAATTGTTTTATTGCCAATGAAAATAGAGACCATATGGAAAGTGGAGTGCGAACATGACGAAAGCAAAACGGCGTTTCGGCGACAGAAAAGATGGCAGAAAAATCCGATCTCTGGCTCCCTATGACACAGTTTCCCCCTATATCATGGTTTCACGCGACGATGCCCAGAATTATATGGTCGACAAATTCGAGACCTCCGAAGCCGACCGGTATGTCCGCCAAAAACGCAGTGACGGCCTGACAGGCTTCGGCATCCTGCATGTCATTCTTGCATCTTATGTCCGGATGGTGTCTCAGAGGCCACGTGTCAATCGGTTTATTTCCGGTCAGAAGATTTACGCCAGACCGAAGGTTGAGATCAACATGGTTGTCAAGAAAACACTTCGTGCAGATGAGACCGATACGGTGATCAAGGTTTGGTTTGAACAAGCCGACACCGCAGAAGATGTATTTCATCGGTTCGAAGATGCTGTGGCAAAAGCCTTCGAAAATAGCGAAAACGACTTTGATGGAACCGCCCGAATCATAAACTATATCCCAGGATTGGTTAAAAAATTTACCATCTGGTTTTTAAAATTACTGGATTACTTCGGGCTGCTGCCGATGGCCTTACTTAGAGTCAGTCCTTTTCACGGATCCATGTTCATCACCTCCATTGGATCTCTGGGCATTCCCCCGATATACCATCATCTTTACAACTTCGGAAATGTTCCTGTTTTTCTGGCATTCGGCGCCAAACGGTATGAGAATCAGATCGACGATTCGGGCAATATCTTAAAGAAAAAATATATTGATTATACATTTGTCACCGACGAACGTATTTGTGACGGGTTTTATTTCGCCTCCGGCTTGAAATTATTCCGTTCCTGTCTGGCTAATCCTTTTGTTCTGGATACTCCGCCAAAAGAAGTGATCAGCGACATGAGATAAGGCCGCTGTCTGCGACCCTGTCTTTAGCAGCTGCATTGCAATTGAAGGATCACAAGGATCTGGATCAGGCTTTTTTATCCCATGTCATGCTCCAATCTCCTATTTGAAACCATGCAAAAGCCCCCGGACATTTTATTCCGAGGGCTTTGATTGTTCTCTTGCGGAGGTACCTGTGCCTCCTTGAAAAGCAGGTGCTTTCTGTATGTCTGCTATCCGATTACCATCCGAATATATGATAGACCGCGATGATCGGAGCAAAAAGGCTTGATATCAGTGTCATTACTGTAATAAGCGTATTGATGGAAGGGCCCGCAGTATCCTTGAAAGGATCGCCTACCGTATCGCCTACTACTGCTGCTTTGTGGGCGTCAGAACCAGATCCGCCGCAGTTGCCCGCTTCAACATATTTTTTCGCATTGTCCCAAAGACCGCCTGCATTGGCCATGAACAGAGCAAAAACAATACCGACAAAAATCGCACCGGCGAGGAATCCGCCAAGCGAAGCCGGCCCAAGAATAAACCCGACTGCCAGAGGAAGAACAACCGCAAGCATCGCTGGTAGAACAAGGGCTTTTAAAGCGCCCTGGGATGCAAGACTGACGCAGGTCGAATAATCCGGATCCGTCGTTCCCAGAAGAATTCCGGGAATGTCCCGGAATTGGCGGCGGATCTCTTCAATCATTTTAAATGCATTTTTTGTTACGGCAAGCATAAGCAGAGCCGAGAAAATCGGCGGAACCATGGAACCAAGCAGAATGCCGGCCAGAACCATCGGGTCCAGGAGGCTAAGCGTTAATTGCTGGCCATTGGGCAGATATTGTTCGATCTGTTCCTTGTATGCTACAAACAATGCGAGTACCGTGAGGGCGGCCGCGCTGATCGCGAATCCCTTGGTAATTGCCTTTGCCGTGTTTCCAGCGGAATCAAGAACATCACAGCGTTCAACGATCTCGTCTCCCATGCCGGACATTTCCGCGATTCCCTTGGCATTATCAACAATCGGGCCGTATGCATCATTGGCTACAACTACGCCCGTAAGGGAAAGCATGCCGACAGCAGCAATACCGACGCCATAGACACCGGGAAGACCAAACGCCTGAGCGGAAAAATAAGAAGCAAGAGTGGCTGCTGCAATTCCGATGAGCGAAGGCCCTATCGAAATAAACCCATAGGAAAGACCAGAAATGATATTGAGGGCAGATCCCGACTTTGCGATTTCAGCAGTCTTGCGAACAGGCTTGAAATTATCGTCTGTGAAATAATCCGTGGTAAATCCAATGATCACGCCGATTCCAAGTCCCGATATGGTTGCGATGAGGGCACCGATGTTCCATTTCATAACGAGGAAAAGAATCGTGGCAAGAACCGCAAAGATCAGGCATGAAACGACAGTAGCCATATTAAGCGCGGTTCCCGGTTTTCCATTCTTGCCGACTCGGACAAGCTGGAGGCCGATGATCGAAGAAACAATGCCGACGATGCAGAGAATAAGAGGAAGCACCGTGTAAAAAATCTGGGTCTCTTTCGGTGCGGTAAGGAATCCTGTAAAGCCGATCAGCATGGTCGCGACCGTAGCCGCGACATAAGAATCGAAAATGTCCGCGCCCATGCCGGCAACGTCGCCGACGTTGTCGCCGACATTGTCTGCGATAACAGCAGGATTGCGGGGATCGTCTTCGGGAATGCCGGCTTCAATTTTGCCAACAAGGTCCGCAGCGATATCAGCGGTTTTTGTATAAATCCCGCCGCCGGCTTTTGCTAGAAGGGCCAGCGACGAAGCGCCAAAGGAAAATCCAAGAACGACCTCCGGGTCCCCGGTCAGAAGGTAGATCAGACACATGCCAAATACAGCGATGCCCACCATTGCAAGAGCAAGAACGGCTCCCGCGCGATAAGCGACGTTGAATGCCTTGTTCAGGGAAGAAGTAGCGGCGACTGCTGTCCGGACATTCGCACGAACCGCAACAGACATCCCGAGATACCCTGCGACAGCGGAACACAGTGCGCCGACTATATAAGCACCCGAAGTTTCGAGTCCTCTCAGCAGACCGAATTCACCGTTGCTCTCAAAAGAAAACACAACCGCGAGAATAATGCCGAAGATAACGGCAACGAACGCAAGCGCGCCATAAAGGTGGCGAAGATATGCCCAAGCTCCTTCCTTGATTGCTTTTGTGATTTTCTTCGCTTTTTCTGATCCCGCGTCCTGTTTTTTTACCCACTGGTAAATAACAAGCGCAATACAGAATGAGACGACCCCGAGTCCCATTCCGAGATAAAGCCATACTTGGGTGTCCATAGTTCCAATACCTCCATCATTAATAAGTATTATCTATTATATAAATTATAATAAATTTTTAGAAAAGGTGTCTATGTGTTCGCAGAACGCCACCAGTCACGGTGCTTCTCCCGAAGCTCCTCCGGTGTCGGCATGGGATAAAGATACAGGCCCTCCTCCTTATTGCCGATAAACACACCATTTTTCACGACACGGAAGGAAAGAATTCCCGATCCGCTCAAATCGAACATTTTTGATGAAACCGTCTTTGTCTTAACTTCCATGAGGCATCTGCGCAGATGTTCCAGATTCTCATAGGGAAGGTCCGCAATCGCTCCTTTTTCGGGATCGGTAGCAAGCTCTCCGAGTCTGAGCTCAACAAATGCAATGGCGGGAAGCCCCTGAAAGCTGTCGCTGTGTCCCATTAAAAGAGACTTGAAATCCAATGGCCCGAGAGGGCTTACTACTGCCGGCCGTACAGGTGCCAGTTCAGAATAGAAATGGAGACCGCTTTCATTGTTCGCAGCTTGGGTCTTGGCTGTCCTGAGCGTGCGTCCGTCCCGTGTGACATAGTAAAGGTCGCCCATGGCTGAAATCGGAATATTCTCAAGCACGCGGTAGATGGAGATGTAAACCGAACTTTTCGGTAACCCATCCGAAGTCGGGACACAACGGACAAGCCCTTTGTCGATCTGGAAAAAATCATTTCGGAATGCCGGGTCGATTTCGATGAAAAGAACTTGTCCGTTGGATTTGCCGCTTTCTCCAATGGCATAATAGGAAGCAAACTCCTCCGGGTTCAGCATCGAGGCAATAAGGGCTTCTGGAATTAATGTCAGGTAAAGATGATAGTTCATAGATTCCTCCTTTTTAAAGATCTTGACTATAATCTGCTAGATTTCCAATTCGAGAGGCAACATTATTGAGATCGGTAAATTAATCAAGGTAGATGTTATCAAAATTATATCACTTTTCTCCGGGCGTGTAACTACGATATAAAAAACAATTTGTTAAGCTTATTATCGGTTCCCTTATGTTTCCGCCTCAGTAAAAGAATTGTGAAAACAACTCCGCCCGATAGAAACGTCAACAGAATCCACATTGCGATGTTTGACTGGTCCCCTGTCTGCGGATTGTCTTGAACAGCTTTCTCCGCCAGGGCATATGTGCTGAAATGGTTTGTTTCGAACACCGCGTATTTTTTCCCGGCTATTGTTTCAATTTTAATCACATAAGCTTCTTTGGTGTTGTTTTTGGTATTGATATAGTATACCGTAAGCCTATTTAGATCAAAGCCAGCGGGAATCGGCAAATAGATTTTGACAAGTCCGCTGGGTTGGACTTCGGCATCATAGGATAACAGGCTGATATCATAAGCGACAATCCCGTTTACACTGTCGCCTAGAATGGTGTTGACGGAATTGAAAGAGGCGCCGCTTGTAATTGCCGTGACAGAAAGGGTTGCATTGTAAGGAAGCACATTTGTCGTGGCTTCAAGCATGATTCCCGAATTATCATCCGTATCCTCTATATCCGTCGTCTCCGGGATTGCTGCAAAGCTGATATAAAAAGTATCGCCCGGGAAAGTCAGTTCTGTAATCACCCCTTTGATTAAATACCCCTTATTATCAAATACATATAGTGATTTGTCGGTTAAATCCAAATGCGGCAAAGAGCTCAGATGGTTGTCATAATCTTCCTGGCTTCTGTAAAAAGCGTCAATATAATATCCTTCGTTAGCGACCACCCAGTACCCCGCTTTTAAATTCGTGTCATTGAAAGGTTCTTGATGAATAAATGATATGGTGTCTGTACCGACCTTGTTGCCGTTTACAATGTTCTCCTCCCATACAAGGCCCTCACTTTCGCTGTATGAATTAGAGACAATTGCGGTTCCTTTGTTGCCGAGCAGTACGACTGATATGGCTGAGGGGGCGATAGCAAAGACATTGAGCGGAAGAAGACTGATCAGAAGGGCAATGACTGCTGTGAATGCAAGAACTTTTGTTTTTCTCATGTTGAAAACCTGCCTTTTCTTTAATATTTCAAGATGGATTCCATCTTTTTTACAATTATCACTATTTATTTTTCATTTATTGCTTTTCATTTATTATTTTTTATTTATTATTTTTCATTTTATCATATGCAAAAAAACTATGGTGTGCTGCCAGCACACATCTATCGCAGGGCAATCGCTTGCCCTGCATCTATCGGTATGCGATATCGAAAGCGGCCTCTTTCAATTGAGAAATCACCTTCTCTTTCATGTCGCTGCTGAATTCGGCTCTTGTCAGATTCGGCAGAGCAAGAAGCGGGGTTAAATCTTCAATCGGGTTATCGGCTAGATTTATAAAGGTCAAAGTTGTCATATTAAGGATCGCGGATATGTCTGTGATCTTTGACTGCTGTACATCCAGTGTCTCAAGGCCCTGGATTTTTTCGAATCCTGATAAGGAATAAAGATCGGCATAAGAAAATTGGAAGTTCCTGACCTTTTTCCCGTTCAGCAGCGGCAATACTTTTACAGGAGCTGCAAATGACAAATCC
>CAZJXH010000051.1:0-18162 GCA_964549475.1 uncultured Oscillospiraceae bacterium | reverse complement strand
ATTCAGGCCGAAAAAACAAGAAAAGACCTGCAAGACAAACTGGATGCAAAGCGGCAAGAGGAAGAAGATCTCGACCGATCGATCCAACGCATTAAAACAGAGCTGCTGGGGAAAATGAATTCATACGAAAACAGAAAGGAGAATTCTTAAAATGCAAACAAGTTCCCGCCAATTTTCTAATGATCTAAGCCAGATTAACAACACCCGATCAAACAAAACCCAATCAGTCAATATGCAGCCAGCCGGCATGCAGCCAATCAAAATGCAGGCAATCAACACGCTGCCAGCCAGCACAGGCGGGCCTTTTGAAAAACCGCTTGTCAAGAGACCCGAATCTATTCAAAACACGCAGAACAAGGCTTTTGAATCTCTGGAATATAAGAATCTGGCATTAGAAAAAGCAAATGAGAATGCCCGTATAATTGAGGAGCAGGCAGAAAAGGAAATCAACGGAATCCTGAATCATATTGAAAGAATAAAACTGGATTATGAGATAGAAACAAGCCGGATTGAGGATAGAATAGAGAAAAAACAAAATATCATTTTCAGGCTGAATAGCCTCATGTCCTCTCTCAACGAAGATTCCTCCAGTTTTAGCCCGGTACCCTCCAATACGGAGGAACTATATAAAAGTATTAATAACCGAACGAAAAAGCTGTCGATTCTCACAGAAATTTTTAATGATTTGCTTACTGCGTCAAACAGTTTAAAAACGAGTACATACCACAACGGACAGGCGAAAGACTGCAGTGGTTTACTAAATAAAGTTTCGAATTAAAAGGAGGAAGAAAAATGAAAAAGAAAATTTTAATGAGTCTGCTGACACTCGTGATATCGGGCACATTGATAAGCGGAGCGACCATGTCGTGGTTTACCAATGCAACAACGCCGATTGTCAACGAGTTTACCGCAGGCACTGTGGCGATCGCCGCAGACGAAACAATCAAACCGGTCCTGTTTATGCAGGAGAACTGGAATCCCGGTGACGTCGCCGAGAAAGAGTACACCATCACAAACACCGGAACGAAATCCATCTATCTGAGAGCTGCCATCACCGGCAAATGGTACGAGAAAGACGGTGTGACCGAATTCATCCCCAATCCTGCGGAAGAAGTGGTTACATGGACTTTCTTCGACAGCCAGTCTTCCCAGAACTGGACAAGACTCGGAAATACCTGGTATTACAAAACACCGATCAAGGGAACCTATACAGAATCGAATCTGGATGCCCGCAAAGTCACCTTGCATTTGAAAGTCAGCTTCAACGGACCGAAAAGCGGCAATCAATACCAGGGAAAAGTATTCAAGCTGACCGCGGTATTTGAATCGGTACAGAGCTCCAACGGCGCAGTGAAAGAAGTCTGGGCGGGAAATCCATACTGATAAAAAAGACTGACTAAAAAAATAGGAAAAAATAATATGAATCGAAGAAAGCAGGAGAAATATGAAAAAGAATTATTTTAAGACGATTATAATGATTTTCCTTGTGGTGGCGATGCTGGGAGGCACCACTTTCGCATGGTTCACCGCAAGTGCGACTGTTCCCGACAATGAATTCACAGCGGGCACGGTCCATATCACATCGGAACGGGCTGTGGGCGTTGGCAAAATCATCACATCGAACTGGAATCCCGGAGACTCCAACGATGTGAACTTGAAAGTGGTCAATGACGGAACAAAGTCCATCTATGTCCGTGCGAAGATCAATGCCCAGTGGATGTCAAGCTATCAAAGAGTTCTGATTATCTACACCGGGAAAACCGTTCAATTATTGACGGTCGAATGGAATTCGCTCAACAAAGAGCTTACCGGAGAAAACGGACCGATTGTCACCGGTAAATTCGGAGTGACTTATCCGGGTACGGCAGCTTATATGAATGGAAAATTTACCAACCTGAGCAATGAGACCTTTTTGTCAAACAATACCTCTTACAAATTATGGTGCCTCGATAAAACAGAGCTGATTCAGACAAATACCACTTACAATGTCCAGGTATTTGATCCGGTATGCAATCCGGACTGGTATAACGATGTGAGCACGAAAACACAATGGGAAAGCATTCCATGGGGTAAAATCTCTTATATCATCAATGCCAATTATTTAAGCCATGGATACAGCACGACGGAAATACAGGACGCCATCTGGCATTTCACCAATTCTCTGCCGGTAAGCGGGAAAGCCCTTGCAATTGTCACAGAAGCAGAAGCCAGCGGAGATCTTCCAGCCAGCAACGTGGACTTTACGATCGGAGAAGGCTGGAAACTGGGATCAGATGGATACTGGTATTATATGAACGCGATACCGGGAACCTACAGTGGAACCCCTCTGGCGGGAAGAACCATCTGGTTCAACAACAAGGTTCATCTTAATGGTTTGACGACCGGGAATGAATACCAGGGGAAAACATTCACCATGAATGTTGCATTTGAATCCGTACAAAGCTCGCATGACGCAGTACATGAAGTATGGCCGAACAGTCCCTACTGAACAGAATAGCAGGAAAAGAAAACATCATTTCAATCAGGAGGAAGAAAAATGAAAAAGAAAATTTTAATGAGTCTGCTGACACTCGTGATATCGGGCACATTGATAAGCGGAGCGACCATGTCGTGGTTTACCAATGCAACAACGCCGATTGTCAACGAGTTTACCGCAGGCACTGTGGCGATCGCCGCAGACGAAACAATCAAACCGGTCCTGTTTATGCAGGAGAACTGGAATCCCGGTGACGTCGCCGAGAAAGAGTACACCATCACAAACACCGGAACGAAATCCATCTATCTGAGAGCTGCCATCACCGGCAAATGGTACGAGAAAGACGGTGTGACCGAATTCATCCCCAATCCTGCGGAAGAAGTGGTTACATGGACTTTCTTCGACAGCCAGTCTTCCCAGAACTGGACAAGACTCGGAAATACCTGGTATTACAAAACACCGATCAAGGGAACCTATACAGAATCGAATCTGGATGCCCGCAAAGTCACCTTGCATTTGAAAGTCAGCTTCAACGGACCGAAAAGCGGCAATCAATACCAGGGAAAAGTATTCAAGCTGACCGCGGTATTTGAATCGGTACAGAGCTCCAACGGCGCAGTGAAAGAAGTCTGGGCGGGAAATCCATACTGATAAAAAAGACTGACTAAAAAAATAGGAAAAAATAATATGAATCGAAGAAAGCAGGAGAAATATGAAAAAGAATTATTTTAAGACGATTATAATGATTTTCCTTGTGGTGGCGATGCTGGGAGGCACCACTTTCGCATGGTTCACCGCAAGTGCGACTGTTCCCGACAATGAATTCACAGCGGGCACGGTCCATATCACATCGGAACGGGCTGTGGGCGTTGGCAAAATCATCACATCGAACTGGAATCCCGGAGACTCCAACGATGTGAACTTGAAAGTGGTCAATGACGGAACAAAGTCCATCTATGTCCGTGCGAAGATCAATGCTCAGTGGCTGCCGAGCTATCTGAGGGTCCTGGTCATCTATACGGGGGAATCCGTTCAATTATTGACAGTCGAATGGAACTCTTTCTGTAAAGGATTTACCGGAGAGAACGGCGCGATTGCCGCCGGTACATTCTTTGTGGGCTGGCCCAGCAATGTGGCATACATCGATGGGACATTTACTAATCTGAACAATGAAAATTACATTAAAAACAACACGCCCTATAAAATGTGGTGTCTGGACCGGGGAGAGTCCATCCAGAAAAATGTGAACTATCATGCTCAAGTTTTTGATCCCATGTGCAACCCAGACTGGTATAATGATGTTGACACCAAGTCCCAATGGGAAAATATCCCATGGGGCAAAATCACCTATATCATCAATGCCAATTATTTAAGCCGCGGATATACCACCACAGAAATACAGGATGCTATCTGGCATTTCACCAATTCCATGGATGTTACCGGGAAAGCACTGGAGATCGTCACAGATACTGAAGCCAACTGGGAACTTCCAATCAACAACGTGGACTTTACAATCGGAGAAGGCTGGAAACTGGGGACGGATGGATACTGGTACTATATGAATGCGATACCGGGAACCTACAGCAAAACCCCACTAGCTGGAAGAACCATCTGGTTCAACAACAAGGTTCATCTTAACGGCTTGATCACAGGCAATGAATACCAGGGTAAAGTATTCACCATGAATGTTGCATTTGAATCCGTACAAAGCTCGCATGACGCAGTGCACGAAGTATGGCCGAACAGCCCCTACTAAGCACAGAAGAAGTAAAAGAGCGGAAACAGAATCAAAGAGAGAAAATTGTTGAATCGTTTATGAATAAACTATCTCCTCTTCAAGCGGAGGATCCGCTCCACTTGAAGAGGAACTTCCAAAGCCTATTAAAAAGATACTATTAGGAGAAGAAAATGAGTATTTGGATAAAAAATGGAAGATTTGTTTTTCCTGACGGGAGCGTATATGAAGGGGAATACAAGAAAAGCAAAAAGCAGGGGTATGGAATCTATACTTTTAGTGACGGCGAAAAGTATGATGGTGAATTTCAAAACGACAAGAAAAACGGCGGTGGAATATACGAGTGGCCTACCGGCAGGAGCTATATCGGGGACTTCAAAGACGATAAGATGAACGGCATGGGCTCCTACATCTGGGAAGACGGCTCAAAATACATCGGCAACTGGGTTGACAACCAAAAAGATGGTGCCGGCACTTATCTGCTTTCCAACGGAACAAAATGTACCTGCACCTACAACAAAGGTCTGCTTCAGGGAGACCTGAACATATACGGGAAAGACAGTGATCTTTTCGAGACAATCCGTGTGAGCGTCCAGAGTGATCTGCAAGCGGTATATGACCGGTTGCCGGAAACCTATTTCATTTCCCATGGCACATTTATCTCCATTGACGGGTGCAAATATGTCGGAGAGTATAAAAACGACCACATGAATGGACGGGGGATCTATGTACTGGACGATGGTGGAAAATACATCGGCGATTTTCTCAATGATAAAAAAGAAGGAATGGGAATGTTCTACTGGCCGGACGGAGCAGAATATGTAGGAGAATTCCATGACGATCAGCCACATGGTTACGGATATCTCGTCCTGTCGAAGGACAAGGTCTATACCGGCGAATTCAAGAATGGCAGATTCACTGACGAAGACGCCGACGCAGTCGAAATCGATAGAGAGATGAGAATTCAATACAACACGATCAAACCATTAAGTCTTGTAACCCCAAAAAATCGAAACATCGGGAGTAAATGAACAAACCTGCTATTGTGTTTCTTAAAAAAAGCCGGAAGGCTTTTTTTAGTTGAAATGGAATAGATTCAATTTGGATTAAAAGAGAATTCCGGGCAGGTCTGATATGAAATCTGGTTGATCCGGATCGGGAAATATAGAGAAAACAGGAATATTGACGCTCAAAAAATTAAAGTGTACAATAGCATCACCGATAAGAAAATGAAATGATAAAATTGCGTCACAGCACGGATGAGAATACCAATAGGATCAAACAATGGAGGGCACAATGAGCGACAACGAATCAACGGAGTCTGCAGGCATTCTTTCCTGTGATAAAAAGGAAGGTACTCATGACGAGCTTTCCGGTCTATATAACCGCAGATATTTTGACGAAGAAATGAAGAAGCAGGATGTTGACTTGCAACGGCCTCTTTCAGTAATCATAGGAGACATCAACGGATTACGGCTTATCAATGACAGCTTTGGACATCCAATCGGCGATAAGACAATTATTGAAGTGGCAAATATCATCAAGGACAGCTGCAGAAAGAGTGACATCATCGCAAGAACCGGCGACGATGAGTTTTGTATCATTTTGCCCAAGGCGGACAATGGGACAACACAAAGAATATGCCGAAAAATATACGACCTGTGCGTGCAATACCGGGGCAGCAAGGCAGAAGGCTCTTTATACACCACTATTTCCCTGGGATATTCTACCCGCACGATTTCACATGAGCCGATTGGATCGCTCATCAAAGAAGCAGAAAAAGAAATGTTCCGTCACAAGTTGCTGGAGACAAGAAGCATACGCAGTTCGATCATCTCGTCCATCGTCAGTATATTATACGAAAAATACGAAGGAACAGAAGAGCATTCCAACAGGATGAAATATTTTTCCAGGAAAGCCGGACTCGCACTGGGCATTCCGGATGCCACGCTTGATGAATTGGAACTGGTTTCTGTATTGCATGACATAGGGAAAGTGGCCATCAGCGATGCAATCATCAACAAGAATGCAAAACTGACAAAAGAAGAAAAACGCGAAATGCAAAACCATGCGGAAAGCGGATTCCGCATCACACAATCCATCAATGAATTCAAGCATATATCGGGATATGTCCTGTCCCATCATGAGAAATGGGATGGGACAGGTTACCCGCAGAAGCTCAAGGGAGAGGAGATCCCGCTGGTTTCCCGCATCATCTCCATTGTCGATGCATATGATGCAATGACGATGAAAAGACCCTACCGCGAGGCACTACCAGAAGAATATGCCGTCAACGAGATAAAGACATGCTCTGGCACTCAGTTTGATCCGAAGATTGCCAGAGTATTCATCGAAAAAGTTCTAGGACAAAACTGGTAGCTATTATTCCTAATTCAGATGGGAACCGACTAAAAGCCGGGCAGCTTCTTTTGTGATCTCGGAGAAGGCTGTCACAGCCTCGGACCCGTTTGCATAGACGATGCTGACGTTGCTGCTGATCAGATTGTACCCGGTATCCTCCTCCCAGACATTTGCATTTGCAAACCGGATGGAATACGCGGAATTCTTTTTTAACTCTTCCGATGTGCTGGCGAGATGGATGGAAACGCTCCATGTCCCTGTTCGGATGTCGGATGGAATGCTGAAGTAAAGTTCTTTGCTCATGATTCCGTTTTCTTTATACCATTTTCTTGGATCGTCATTCACTTTTGCGGTGTAGGTGTCTTTGCCATTGCGAAGAATGATTTCGAAATCTTTCGAATTGGTCAGATTGCCGAAGCCGTCGTTTTTGATGTTCAGATTCAGGCGAAGGACTCCGCCTTTCATCACAACGGTGCTTAACTGTGCGTCGACTATCACGAAGCGGTATCCCAGCTTGCTTGTGATATAGTCGAAAGTGCTTGTCCCGTTGTAAGTGGCTGACTGCCATTTTTCAATGACTTGAGGAAGATAGTCGATGTGGAGGGTTTGTGCATGAAGTTTATTCAGTTCGGAAACCGCGTTTTCAGAATCGGAGTTGGTTCCCAGGAAGCAGGTCTCGCCGCTGAAAGAAACATATTTGTTCTGATTGTCGATCCAGTTCAATTCGGCGGTTCTGCTGTATTCCGGATCAACATAGGTGCCATACTCGTTGTCTGTACTAAGGAGAGAATCGTCATGGTAGCCGGTTCTGGAAAGATAGGATCCATTGTATGCGGTGGATTCGGTGATCACGTTCCCGCTTGCCTCGTTTTCAAAAATATCCCGGATGAACATCGGTCGTCTGACCTGTATCGACCGGCTTTGCGGAACCGCTTCCATCAATGCGAACAGGACGGTTTTTCTTGCCTCAAGAGAAGGTGTATCTCCATAATAGGAGGAATGCCATTCGCCCCATGGTCCAAGGAATCCGGCCTGTACACAATAAAGGATGTTTTCATATTCGTAAAAGATGCTTTTCAGCTGGGCGATATGCCCGGTGATGATATCAAGGCTTCTGGGTTCACAGGCGGATAATCCGGTATAATCATAGGCTGCTCTGAAAATAACCTCAAGGCCGTTCTTTTTCGCCAGGCTGAATGCTTTACGGATCTCATTCAACTTTGCATTGCTTATAGGAGCGGATAAAAAGGCTTTCAAATCCACTTTGATCTGGATGATGCGGATTCCCTGCTCCTTCAGCTGGTCGAGTCCCCATAAGTCGTCGGACAGAAAAGATTTATACCAGCCTCTTTCCGGGTTTGAAAAAGAAGAAGTCTCTTCTGCAAAGGAGATGCTGTCCATCGCTTCGAAGGAGTAGGACACCTGGGAACTGACGGTTTCCACTGCGGATGTCGAGCCGGCAAACGAAGAGCCCATCCCGATCGAGAGGATGATTCCTAAAAAGGAGACAACGAGGGAACGAATGATTTTTTGATTTCTTTTGAACATAAAAAAGACCTCCGGTTACATAAACCAAAGGAGGTTCTGATTCAATTCAAACCTCTTGGCAACCCGACTATCGTAGCTTTCGCCTTAGACTCGCGGCTTTGCGTCCAAACCTTTCGGAATGTTTGCCATTTTCAAGTTTTTCAATTACTTGTTATCCTTTACGCAAAACATACTTTCTATTCAATCGATTGCATGTTTTGTTTTTGCATCATCCGGGGATTCCTTTCATTGGAGCCGGAATTCACATGATGCGGTTACTGGGTCAACCTTTCCTGTTGTGTTGTTACCGGGCATTCTGGTCATAGAGAAATAAACCAATGAGCTGGTATTCATTGGGGAAGTGATTCATGTTTTGATTATTTTTGGACATAAAAAAATCCCCCCGGTTGTATTAACCAAAGGAGGTTCTGATTCAATTCAAACCTCTTGGCAACCCGACTATCGTAGCTTTCGCCTTAGACTCGCGGCTTTGCGTCCAAACCTTTCGGAATGTTTGCTATTTTTCAAGTTTTTCAATTGCTTGTTGTACCATCGGTAAAACGTACTCTCTTGTTCAACGATCATACATTCCACCTGCACCTTTATCTAACCACATTTTGTGCGTTTTGTCAATACAAATCCTCAATAGTTCATAAATTGAATACAATTAAGACAATCCACTGGGTTATCGTCCTGATGGGCAAAAGCGACAAGCAGGGCCAATTATCGAAACGAAGGCAGAAAGGATGAAACGAGAGCAGAATAAATAGAATAGAAGCTTTAAAATAGAAATTGAAAAAATGAAATGAGAGTGAAAAAAGAGCGCGCGGAGAGTGTGATGAGAGCACGCGATGATATAATCCAAATACAGGGAATGGAAATATCATACGGAGAAAACAACCGTTATTGGATGAGAAAAAGAGGGCGTTTTTATGAAAAAGAAAATTAAGGTGATGCTGGCCACAGAAGGAACTTACCCCCATAATGAAGGAGGAGTAAGCACCTGGTGCGATACACTGATTAAAAACCTGCCTGAGGTGGACTATCTGGTCTACAGCGTAATTATGAATCCCTTTATCCCGCAGAAATTCGAATTGCCGGAAGGAAGCAAGCTGGTTTCCGTACCCTTGTGGGGAACAGAAGAGCCTTTTGAAAATCTGAGAACGCCTTTTTCCCAGGTATACAGGGCGAAAAGCAGTACAGTCGACAGTGTAATCCGGGACGAATTCATCCCCGTTTTCAGTGAGATCATCAATGAGATCGTATCCCTCGAGAAGAATCCGATCCGCTTTGGTTACCTGCTTTTGGAAATGTACAATTACTTTAAAAAATATGACTATAAAGATACTTTCAAATCAGAGATCACATGGGATGCATTTACCGACATCATTCTATCCAAGGCAAATGACAAGCGAAACAAACTGGCACAGCCGCCTGTTTTCTCGATGATTCAAAGCCTGGGATGGATCTACCGGTTTTTCACGATATTATGCACCCCTGTTCCAAGGGTGGATCTGACGCACTCCGCGGCAGCGGCTTTCTGCGGCATTCCTTGCGTATTGGCCAAACTGCTGTATAATACGCCTTATGTATTGACCGAACATGGGGTTTACCTCAGAGAACAGTATCTTTCCTTGTCGAAAAGGGGCTACGATCCCTACCTGAATACATTTTTCATCCGGATGATCAATTCTGTCGTGAAACTGAATTATGCGTTTGCCGATCAGATTTCTCCCGTATGCAGCTACAATACCAGATGGGAAACCAAGTTCGGCGTTTTGCCGAGAAAAATCAAAGTAATTTACAATGGCGTGGACAAGAGTGTCTTTTATCCTCGTGAGACACCGAAAAAAGATTCCCACTTAAGGGTGGTCGCAATTGCCAGAGTGGACCCTGTAAAGGATCTGATCACGATGATCAAAGCAGCTGCCATTATCAAGGAACAAGTGAAAGATGTAAGTTTCCATGTCTACGGATCCATCACTGTACAGGAATATTATGAGGAGTGCCTGGCTTATGTGAAAGAGGCGGGACTCGAGAATTCGTTTATATTTGAAGGCAATACCAAGGACACTCCGACAGCGTATGCAAGCGGAGATGTGATTGTGCTTTCCAGTATCAGCGAAGCGTTCCCTTACTCGATTGTCGAGGCGATGATGATGGGGAAAGCGATTGTATCAACGGATGTCGGTGGAGTTTCAGAAGCGCTGGGTGATTCCGGATTTCTGGTCATGCCTCGCAAACACGAGGAATTTGCCGATGCTGTCATCAAGCTTTTAAAGGATGAGAGGCTCAGGGAAAAATGCGGGAAACTGGGAAGAGAGAGAGCATTAAAGCTTTTTGATGTTGACGGCATTCTGAACTCTTACTACAATAGCTATATTGAGCTGGCAGAACGCACACAAGAACAGACGAATGAAATGGACAGAATGAGGAAACAGAGGATTCTGGCAGAAAAAGGCTATGTAATGATCAATATGGGAAACTGGCAGGAAGGAATCAATCAACTCCGCGCAGCAATCAAAGAATATCCCAAATCATTGGCCGTGCCGCTATTGCTTACAATAATCAGCGATGCCTATAAGAAGCTTGGAGAAGACGAAGCTTCTGATAATGAGCTGGCCAGAGCGGTATTCCTGGCTCAAATGTCAGAGAAAACAAAAACCGCATAATATGCATGAGGAGGTAATTTATGTCATACGAAAGTAATTATCCCTTTATCACAGGGACGCTGAACGGGTCGAAACAAGACGCCGAGAAGAACGAGGAAGAGTACAAAATCCTATATAGCCAGGCGAAAAACCAGCTTGATAGCTTGCAGGAAGAAAAGAAAAAACTGGAAGAGAGACGGGACGAGTTGAAAGAAAAGACCGCAAACCGCATCCGGACTGAAGAAGAGATCCGGGATCGTCTTTTTAAAACCTTTATGAATGCAACTTGGAATGCATATAAAGGAATAGAAAAGAATGCTATGATGGAAGAGAATATGAAGGAAAAAGAAGACGCATACGAGCGGGAATATTCTCAATTGATGGATGAAATCAGCAATCTGACGAAGGATAAGAACAATACCAGCCCTGTAATCAATTAGGCTTAGAGGTGGAAAAAATGGAAAAAGACTATAATCTGCAAAAACCGGACACGGGAGAAAAAGGAAAACAGAAAGAGTCGATTTTATCTTATCTGGCTCAAAAAAACGGCCAGGAACTGCAAGGAGTAAAGGCAGAGATCCATTCCTGCCAAAAAGAAATGGAAGCCCTTCAATCTGAAATTGGAATACTGGAACAAACAGCAGACCAGCCGGATCCATTTATGACGTTTGCACTGGAGCAGAGCAGGAAGACGGCGGAAAACATCGAGGAACGGATGAATCTGGAGTTAGCAGCGATTGAGAACGAAGGCAGAATCATCAGTGAGAGCCACAAGAATAAAATCGTCGAACTGGATGCGAAAATGCAAAAAGGCATACAATATGCCTATAAAATCATGAATGACATGCTGGAAAAACCCGTTCAGGCGAATGAACCGGCGGCCCGTCCCGTCGAAGAGAAAATTGTAAAAAAAGAAGAAATCGAAAACAAGCCAGAAGAAAAAACAGTTCCTGCGGATGCATTTTACCAGGAAAAGCAGCCAATACCAGCAACTGAGAACGTCAAAATTATTGAAGGTTTCTGGGAAGAACCTGCAATGGAAGAGAAACCGGTGATAAAAGCGGATATTCCGGTACAGAATAACGTTTCCATGTTAAAAAACATGTATGTTATCGGTAAAGTCGCAGGAGAAGACCTTTTTGACAAAAGCGGGAAATTAATCATCGCGAGAAATGAAATCATCACACAAGAAGTTATAGAAAAAGCAGAGAGAGAAGGCAGTCTGATTGAATTAGTTCTTGAAATGAAACTCCAAGAAGGATAAGAGGCAGAAGAATGGCGGATAACATTATTGAAATCGAGAGGATGGATTCATTAAAAGCAATAGCGGATGATGTATTAAGTGTGAAAAAGAAGCCGGAAGACGAGTTCGAAGTGGCCGCTATTCTTGAATCAAACGGATGGAATGACAAAAGAGCCAGTGAGACATTCCATGTGGAAAATGTATTTATTCTGGCCAAAGAAGTATGGAAAATCATACGCGGGAAAAGGATTTTTGCTCCGTTTACACCAATGAGCAAGATTGTATTCAACGAATATCCGTTGAAATTTATCCGGAATTTTCTGAAAGGATCCATATTCGCCCTGCCGATGGCAATTTCGGTATTTGCCATGTTGACCATACGGTTCTCGCTGTGGTCTTATGAAAGTTTTGACGTGGAGATTGCAACAAGCATCGCGATTGGAACAATCCTCAGCTTTCTTTGTATCGGCGGCTTTACACAAGCAATCGCCAAACAGGGATATGTTTACATTAAACAGGGCTATTACAACATGGCGAAACAATCGACATTCTATTTTGTCCGGCTTGGATATTTATTAAGCACTCTTGTCGTCGCTCTTCTGGTTATCGGGAATGCGTTTTTCAGCATTTTCCCTTATCGGATGCTGATCATCATTGTATTGTACTTTTTTATGCTCAATGCCATATGGCTTGCTGTTACCATCATGTATATTCTGGATAAAGAGCTTGTCTTTTCCGGACTTCTGGTACTGGGCATTGCGATCATCTTTTTTCTTTTCAAAATATTACAAATCGATATCATTGTATCACAGGTCATCTCCCTTGCCATTGTTGCGGTTCTGGGGTCAGTGATCGCTTTGAGTATTTTCCTGAATCACGAGAAAAAAAGAGGCAAAGAAGGGGTACAGCCAAAGTTACCCCGCAAAACAATCATATTGAATTCTGTTATTTCTTATTTCATCTATGGATTTACCTATTTTGCCTTCCTATTCACCGACAGAGTTGTCGCATGGTCTACGACCGATACATACATGCCCTTTATCATCTGGTTCCGCGGAGAATATGAGCTGGGACTGGACTTTGCATTGTTGATTCTGATCATTCCGATGGGATTCGTCGAGTTTATAGTAAATGACATGATGTATAGCATCGCTGCAACGCAAAAAGACTACTACAGTTATGAAGTCGATAAAATGTATAGCCGATATGTGACGATTTATGTCAAAAGGCTGATTACAATCCTGATTATCTCTGCCATAAACGGGGTTCTGATACACGCTCTTCTGATGCTCATTAAAAACAATTACTTTTCATTCATCAACATCGCCATTTCTCCGACGACCTACTTCGTTTTCATTGTAGCACTGTTTGGTTATGCGTTTACCGCGATGGGCCTGTTGAATGCCGAAATCCTTTTTTGTCTGGCACAGCCCAAAATGGCGAACAAATGCATCATGCCCGCAATGATTATCAACATCGTTTCCGGATTCCTGCTCAGCAGATGGTTCGGATATGAGTATGCGGTATTCGGCCTTCTGATTGGCTCGCTTGCATTCGTTGCAATCAGCACATTCATGGTACTGAAAATGTTGAAAAAAGTGGATTATTACCTATATGTCGCTTCATAAAAAGGTGGGTGTGCAGTATGTTCGATAAAGGGCTGTATTTTGGCCAATATATAATTGCATTTGTAATAGTCAATATGGTACTACCCAGACTGATTTTTGCGCGTTCGAACCGCACGGTGCTATCCAATTTTTTTGCGTATTTCATCCAGATGGTCCTGCTTGTCATTGTCGTCGGATACATCCTGGTTATCTTGAAAATTTTTGAAATGGTCACGATCCTTTGTGTTTTATTGTTTTTCATATTCGGAAGAACCTTTGCCAACAAATCAAAAAGAAATCACAAAGAAATGTCAAAAGAAATTTCTCTTTGGCTTTACGATTATGCCGACGGTATCATCAATCTGCCGAAATTGATTAAAAGACGGTTTTCGGAATGGACTGCCGCAGTCAGGAAAAGCATCGCTGAATTAAACAAAACATCAATCGTCATGATAACGGCATCTTTTGCCCTGTTTGCCTACTCCGGTTTTTTACGGCTTTATGACGCCTTCGCCAATGCTGCGCCCGCGATGTCGGACTCTTATGTGACATTGGCCTGGATCAAGTATATAGAAACGAATGCATTATTCCATGACGGCATCTATCCGCAGGGGTTCCATATATATCAGGCTTTTCTTCAAAAGTTCGCAGGGCTTGATCCTCTGTTTATTTTAAAGTTCACCGGTCCGATCAATGGGTTGCTGATTGTCATAGGAATCTATTTTTCCGTATCCAGCTTTCTGAAAAGCAAACAAGCCGGCTTGGTTGCAGCCTCGGTTTATGGGATATTCGGCACTTTCCTGACAGAATCATGGGAACGGCAGGCCGCGACGAATTCACAGGAATTCGCCTTTGTTTTTATATTGCCGTGTCTGTATTTTTTCTATCGGTATTTTACAGAGAAAGACAAGCAGGATTTGTATATCGGGGGGGCGGCATTGGCTGTGATCGGCCTTGTCCATTCCCTGGTTCTGGCTTTCACCTTGTTCGGCGGGGTTGTTTTATTATTTGCAATCTTTGTTTCAGAAAATAAGAGCTTTAAAAAACAGCCCGTGTGGAATACTATCGGTGTTGTAGCCCTGGCATCTGTCTTTTCGGCGCTTCCTTTCGGAATCGGGTATCTTCTCGGCCATGAATTCCATAGTTCTTCTGTTGATTTTGCTGTGAGCCAAAGCACCAGCGTGGATTTCCCCGTGCTGATCCTTTCCGATTATGTCGTGATAGCCTGCCTGTTCCTGCTGGTATTGTCTGTGATCGGTAATCGAAAAAAACCATTTGTTTCAGCCCGGGTTTTTCTGCTGCTTTTCGGAACCGCCACTTTTTGCCTGTACTATTTCGTCGGGGCGCTGACAGACAGCGTCCTGATATCCAGCAGATCCAATGAGCTGTATTCCCTTGTTTCTCCGGTCATCATTGGTGCCGGATTTTATTGCATTATACGGGTATTCGCCCGATTCAAGCACAATGAGTTTGTCTTTTCCATCCTCTGCACAGGACTTATCCTCGGCGCCTGCATCCAGGCCAGTCCCGGTCCGGTCATTCCATACAAAATGGAATACAATAGCAGCGTGGAACAATATTTGCGCATAAGTAAGAACTACCGGGCGACGGAATGGCTTATCGTGTCCCAGGAGGAGGGCTATGCACTGGTGCTTGGCAAAGGATGGCATTTGATGACACAGGATTTCTTGAAAGGGTATAAGCCGGAGAACGGCGAATTGATCGGCAATGACAGCGACAGCACAAAGATCAATGTTCCGGATGTGTTCCTCTATATTGAAAAGAACATTTATCCAACTTATAAGAATATGGACGTACTTAAGGTACGATATGAACGAAGAGTAAGAGAAAGCGCCGAAATGAAGCAATGGATCGCAAAATACAACGAGATAAACGGAAACCAGGAAGTGTATTTCGAGGATGAGAACATCATCGTATATCATATGCATCAGGCTCCGGCTCAAAGCGAGATAACCGACAGGGTTCTGGGGCCGGCAAACTAGCGGCAGAGCAAACCGGGATTGATTTAAAAAGAAGGAGGCAATAGAATGAAAACACTAATCGTGATTCCTGCATACAATGAAAGCAAGAATCTGCCGAAATTACTCGAAAAAATTGAAAAAGAATCCGCAGATTATGATATATTGGTTATTAATGACTGTTCCACCGACGATACAGAGAAAATCACGAAAGACAGGAATTATAAAGTCATCAGTTTGCCGATCAATCTGGGGATAGGCGGTGCGGTACAGACCGGATTCAAATATGCGCAGCTTCACGGGTATGATGCTGTCGTCCAACTGGACGGAGATGGACAGCACAATCCGGAATACATCCATGAATTGATTCAGAAAATCAAGGATGGCTTCAATGTATGCATCGGGTCGCGTTTTATCGATAATGAAGGATATCAGTCCACCCTCATGCGCAGACTGGGCATCTGGTTTTTCCGGCTGCTGCTGAAACTGTTGACCGGAAACTCTTTCACTGACCCCACATCCGGATTCCGTGCCTTTGACAAGAAGGCGATCGAATACTTCAGCCTGATTTATCCGATTGATTATGCAGAACCGGAGAGCATTATCATGCTTGTAAAAAAGAAGATGACAATTGCGGAGATTCCAGTGATAATGAATGAAAGAGAAAATGGAAAATCGTCCATAAGCTCCAGGAATTCGATCTATTATGCAATAAAAGTCACACTGGCCATATGCATCGCCAGTCTGACAAAAAGGAGGTAACGGAAATGGAACTGTTATTGCAAATCATTCTAATCGCCGGAACGAGCCTTTTTTTCATCTATATCATCAACATGGTCAGGTTAAGGAAATTGGAGTTAAAGTATACCTTATTATGGTTGTTTACAAGCGTATCGTTTATTATCATGGCGATTTTCCCCGGCATCATCAAATGGATCGCAGAAATCCTGTATATCAAGGAGCCGGTGAATGCACTGTTTCTGATTACTTTGTTTTTTCTGATCATGATTATTTTTTCTCTTACGGTAGCAATCGCCGCCAAGTCACGGAGCATCACCGCACTGACTCAGGAGATCGGGATGATAAAATTGCAGATCAGTAAACTCAATACCGCTGTGCTTGAAAAAAAAGAAACGAAAACCGCAGAGACAAAGACAATAGAGACGAAGACAATAGAAACGGAGAAAGGAAAAGGTGACGGGAATGATTGACACTGTTGAAACAATCTGGCTTTTAATGAAGGTGATGATTGCTTTTTTCCTGCTTTATCTTTTTATTCCTTATAAGGTGATAAAAATTGATAAAGAGAAAACCGGTCTGGATACATTGGACAAGATATTCATTTGTCTGATCCATTCAAATCTTGTAACAATTGTACTGGTCCATCTTCTTGTTGTATGTAGAATATATGAGACCATTTCTCTCATTGTCGGGTATGTGCTCGTAATCATCGGGTATTACTGGATAATGAATCATCGGAAAGACAAGGCCACACGCATCGAGCACACGTCTTTGGCGGCGAAAACCCTGGACTCCATTGAATCAAACAGCGGGATTTTGAACACACTCAAGAGCTTGCTGATATCAGGAGCGAAAAGCATCGCCTCCATGGCACAAAAAATATACAAGAACTTCCTTGCGAATCCGATCGGAGCGATTCTGGTGATTGCTGTATTCGCCTTTGGCGCGTTTGTCCGTTTCAGTCACTCTGTAACCCATATCTATTATGGCGCATCAGACCCCTATGTTCATCTTGCCTGGACAAAATATCTTGGAGAGAATATTTTTTATAGAGACGGAGTATATCCCTTAGGCTATAATGCCATCATTTCGGCCTTGAGCAAGATGTCGTTCATTGATCCTTATGTCATCATTCGGTTCATTGGTGCACTGGGCGGCTGCCTCATCGTTTTTTCGGTGTACTACATCATTCGAAAAAGCTCTAAAAATGCGATCATTCCGGCACTTTTCGGCATCATTGCCTATGTGGTGGGCACGGAGCTCCCGATCAATACCTGGAGACAGATGAGTGCGCTGCCCCAGGAATATGGTACGATTTTCATCCTTCCCGGTATTTACTTTCTATTGAAGTATTTTGAAAAAAAAGAGAACCGCTTCCTTTTCCTGGCAGCGGAGGTTCTGACACTGACATCACTGATCCATACGTATGCAGCGGTGATGCTGGTTGCGGGCTATCTGCTTGTATGCTTGCTTAATATACGGAGCTTTTTTCATGTGAAGTTTATCGCTAAATTTGCCGGAACCATGGTTGCTGCGGCTTTTCTCGGATTCCTGCCGATTATTATCGGCCTGCTGTCCGGTCTCAAGATGCATCAGGCATCCATTGAATTTATCGTACAAGGCGGCGGAACAACAGGGAAATCCTTCCAATTCTCCAATTTACTCTCGTATGTAGAAAAGAATCCCGCACTGGTGGTGATGGTTGCCGCACTGGCGGTTTTAGCCGTTGTATCGCTGGTCGGACTATTCTATAAAAAAGAAGAAAACAGGATAAAAGCCCGGGCTGGATTGGTTTTCGTCATCATGACCCTGCTCCTGTATCTGCAGTACAGAGCACAGGAC
>CAZJXH010000050.1:0-18181 GCA_964549475.1 uncultured Oscillospiraceae bacterium | reverse complement strand
GTGTTGCATTTTATTTTGTTTATGCAACACAAGAACCGTCCCCATATTGCACAAGCTTTTTCATTTTACAACTGTCAAAGACAGGAGTATAACATAGTCCGGCTGGTTGGAAAAGCGTCATGGACTCGTGGCAATCCTAATATCGTGCTATAATACAAATAAGAGAAGGTCTTAGGACGAACAGGTCATCTATCTTACAAGAGGAGGTAGAAATAATGAAAGTTGTAAAAATGCTGCTGGCCGCTCCTGTGCTGTACATTATTCTTTTGATTGTGGAACTGGTTCTCACCCTTCCTTTTGGGATGTCGACGGATCCGAGCGACGCGGAATTGAAGACAGCCCTGTTCTGGGAATTTCTGATCACGGCGATTCCCGCAGGCGTTCTGACTTATTTTGCTGCCATGTCCCTGAATCTCGGAACTTTCAAGGATATCCTGATTCATTCGGCTGTCTGGACCGCTTTTTATGTCGCTATTAATTTTATACTCTCCGCTTTTGTCAATCACAATTTCGAAATAATCTTCGGTACCTTTTCTTTCTATGTGCTGATTGTGCTCTTCTTCTTCGGACCGATTGTATATGGACGGGTCAAGCACCTTGCCTGACAATTCATAGGACAAAACTGCCGCTTTTTTTCATTTCGCCTGGTGTCATTCCTCTGTTTTTTTTGAATATCCGCGCAAAATACAGCGGATCTTTGAACCCTACCGAAGCCGATACCTGCGAGATCGTCATGTCTCCGTTCCGAAGGAGTCCGCATGCCTGGTTGAGCCGGAAATTCATCAGATAGTCTTTCGGAGACGTGCCCATCACTTCTGTGAACAGCTTGTAAAGATGGCTGCGGCTGATCCGGATATATCTGGCGATATCCGCAACCGATATATCGCTGGTATAGTTGCATTCGATGAAGCGCAGGGCATTTTCGACGTAAGCACGACTATAGCTGCGTTTATTTCCGTGGGTATGCGACTGCCGGATGAGTTCACTGAAAAAATGATACAGGATGCCTGTCATTTCGGTATCGTTCCATGGCTGGCTGCCCCTTTGTTCGTAAATCCGCATCAGAATCTCTTTATAGCGGAAGTCTGCCTCTTCGCAATAAATGACGGGATGATCCCGGGTAAAGTCGGTCATTTCAAGCAGCCGACTGGAATCTCCCCCGTTAAATCCCACCCAGATGTATTCCCATGGAGAATCCTCATCCGCTGTATAACTGACGATTTTTAGCGGATAAACTAAAAACAGGTCTCCCGCCGACAGTTCATATACCTGGCCGTCGCAGCAATACTGGCCTTTCCCTGAAGAGATATAATGGATAAGGTAATGATCGCGCACAGCGGGTCCCCATGTGTATCCGGCTTCACACTGCTGAAATCCGGTGTTGTATACCGAAAGGCCGATATTTTCTTTGATCGTATCTTTATAAGAATTTTTGAAGGTCTCTTCCCGCAAATCGATTCCTCCTTTTTTTATCTTCATTTTTTATCTTCATTTTTTACATCCATATTTTGCATCCGATATTCTCATTATAATTAAAAACCGGTCTGGATACAAATAAATTCCACATTTGTCAATGTTTTGGAACGATTTCTCCATATTTATCTATTGTTAACGCGAGTATGATAGTATTCATAGGAAAATTCGACTGGATAAAACGGAGGAAACACAAGATATGGCGGAATTGAGATGGCATCCACTGATTAAAGACTGGGTCATGATTGCATCACATCGGCAGAACAGGCCGCAGATGCCCGAAAACTTCTGTCCTTTCTGTCCCGGTTCCGGCAGAGTGCCCGAGCATTACGAGGTTTTCGCATACGAAAACGATTTTCCTTCTTTAATGAAAAATCCTCCTGAGCCCGATGCCGTATCCAGCGGATTCTTCAAGACAAAACCCGCATACGGATGCTGCGAAGTCATTCTATATTCTCCCGACCATAACGCAGTCCTGACCGATTTGTCCCCCGAGCATGTTGTCAAGCTTGTGGATTTGTGGTGTGAACGGTTTGCGGCGATATCGCAGGATGAAAAAATCAAATATATTTTTATTTTTGAAAACCGCGGCAAGATGGTCGGCGTGACCATGCCCCATCCTCATGGGCAGATTTACGGTTATTCGGTGATTCCCAAAAAGCTTGAGCTTGAATTGGAATCGGCAAAAGAATATCACACAGAAAGCGGTCACTGCATTTTCTGTGACATGCTGGAAGAAGAAACCAGATTTCAAAAACGTGTTATTTTCGAAAATGATCATTTCACGGTTTTTCTGCCATTTTTTACCGAATATCCTTATGGCGTATACATCATGAGCAAGAGGCATGCGGGCATCATTACCGATTTTTGCGTCCCGGAACGGAAGGCTCTTGCCGAGGCTCTCCGCAATACCACCGGCATGCTGGATCAGCTGTTCGGGTTTGCCTTCCCGTATATGATGTGCATGCACAATGCTCCGGTCAACAGCGGGAACGTTGATCCTTACTTCCATTTTCACATTGAATTCTTCCCGCCCATGCGCGCCGCGGACAAACAGAAATTCAACGCTTCCAGCGAAACCGGTGCGTGGGCGCATTGTAATCCCACATGCCCCGAAGAAAAGGCGGAAGAATTATGGCAGGCCTATGACCGGTTTATTCAGGCTTCTGCAGTCTGCAGGTAATTTCCGGTTCCAGAATCTTCCGGATCCTATCCCATAGGAAATCGTTGTCCATGGTGGATAACACGGTTTGCAGGAATGGATATAGTTTTACTTCATTCATAATGGCATCCATTGCGTTGGAAAGGTACGTCTTTCCCGGCAGTTCCAACCATTTTACAACGATGCCGCCCCCGAAAAAACTGATTTTCAACAATCTTGTATTAGCGATTTCAAGAAATGAGATTCTGATATCCAATGCCAGATGGCCTTCTTCATCGGTAAAAAATCGGCCTTCGACCCCTACCCGGTAAGGTTCGCCGTGGAAGGACAGGTCTGTCCGCTTCGGAGCATCAAATCCGATGGGCAGCCGATAGCTTTCGCCGGATTCATTGATGACAAGAGTAAATTCTTCGTCCGATAGATCAAACACAAGGCTTTTCAGTCCTTTTCCATAATTATTCTGAATCGCCTGGGTCATCAGCGGCAGAAGGCTTACAGACCGGGATTCCGCTTCGTCTGCCAGATAGGTCCTGCCAGAAAGTGTGGTTTTCAATTTCGGCAGGCCGGCCAACTGGCCATCCGGTAAACGGAGTAATTTTGTTTTGTCCGGTTTTGACGGAAGCGTTTCAAATGGAATCGGTTTGCACAAATCAGCCTCCAGCAGGAGCAGGTGTTTCGAGGCTTCCGGGTTTTCCGGGAGAACCGTTTCAGGATGAAAGTCCTTGGAGAAATAGCGGTCGACCAGAGCGAAAAAATGGCTTTGCTGGAACAATTCATCGTTTCCCGCATTGCTGACAATCAAAAGCCCGGTGTCAGGAAACCCGATCACATTCTGACTAAACATGCCATTGAAAAGAAAGACATTCTGCTCTCTCCCGACCCAGATCTGATATCCGTAATTATAGTCGCCCAGATTTTTTGAAGTCTTCATTTTCGATGTAATGGCTTGGGAGAGAAAGGATTCAGAAATCAGCTGCCGCCCTTTCCATTTTCCTTGATGTAAAATAAGCTGCCCGATTTTTGCAATGTCTTCAGGACGGATATAGAGGCCCCATCCGCCTTTTTCAATGCCTTTCGGGCAGGTCTCCCAGAAGATCTCGGTAATGCCAAGCGGTTCCCATAGCCTTTCTTGGAGGTATTCCATCAGCCCCTGTCCGCTTATCTGCCTGACAATCGCGGAGAGCATATAAGTATTCATGCTGTTGTATGCGAAAAGCTTTCCGGGTTCAGGAATCATGACGGACTCAAAGAAGCTTCGGACCCAGTCCGTTTCGGTCACCGCACCCGCTTCATTGAAAACGATTCCGCTTGTCATGGTCAGGAGATGCCGGACGGTAAGATTCTTGTGTGTCAACAGAGAGAGGATCGGTGCACTCTTCTCGAAAATCTTGACAACCGAATCCTCCAGACTCAGTTTCTCCTCGTCGATGAGCATGCCGATGGCAAGCGCCGTGATGCTTTTGCATTCGGAATGGGTAATGTGCCATAACCGCAGGTCATAGGCTCCGAATGCTCCTTCCGCGATCACTGTGCCGTTGCGCAGGATCATGATGCTGTGAGGATCCAGGGTGTTATCGTTCTTCAGTTCCTCAAGAAATCCGGCGATATGGGCGGATGAAATCCCCTGCGCCTCCGGCGTGCTTCGAGGAAAAAGCTGGAGCAGCGGTGCGTCGGGACGGCAGGCTGGCTTCTGGGGGAGCGTCGGAATACAAGGAACCGTACAGCGCTTGTAATCACTGATCCGGCGGATCATGACCAGCGCTCGGTGCTGCGTCCTCAAGTCCATGGATGATGCACCTCCTTCGCCATAGTACAATCAAAATGATTCCTATATCATTTCATCGTATATTGTGCCCGCTGCTTTTATCTCTGTTCCGGCTGGATGTGCCATATTTCATCCGCGTATTGTTTGATTGTCCGGTCACTGGAGAATTCCCCTGCATTGATGATATTGGCAAAGCATTTGCGGGTGAAGAGGTTCCGGTCGGAGTAGTCTTTGTTCGCCTGTAGTTTCGATTCACAGTAGGGAATGAAATCCCCCAGCAAAAAGTAATTGTCGGGATCATGATAACAGGTTTTCTTGAATAGCGAGTAGTAAAGCTCTTCAAACATATGCGTCCCATTGTCATTGAACGTGCCATTGACCAGGCTGTCGATGACTCTTTTGATCGTCGGGTTTCCGTTATAGATCTCAGCCGGATCGTAGGTGTCTTTGATCTTTTCGATGTCTGCTACTTTATATCCAAAAATGTAATTATTCTCCGATCCCGCTTTTTCGACAATCTCCACATTGGCGCCATCGTAGGTGCCCAGGGTGACTGCTCCGTTCAGCATGAATTTCATGTTGCTGGTTCCGGAGGCTTCTGTCCCGGCGGTTGATATCTGTTCGGAGATGTTCGCGGCGGCTACGATTTTCTCGGCGTAGGATACATTGTAATTGGCAACAAAAACAACCGCCAGTTTGTCATTGACTTCCGGATCCCCGTCGATGAGCTTCGCGATCTCATTGATGTACTTGATGATTCCCTTTGCCCTGTAATAGCCGGGAGCGGCCTTCCCTCCAAAAATAAATGCCGTCGGATTGAAATCCTTGATGCTGCCTTCCTTAAGTCCATAATAAATATACATGATTGAAAAAGCATTCAGCAGTTGTCTTTTGTATTCGTGAAGCCTTTTGATCTGGACATCAAAGATAAATTCGGGATTGAGCCGGATTCCCTCTTTCTTCTCGATATAGCTTGACAGTTGTCCTTTTTTCATCTGTTTGATCGCATAGAGCTCCTTCAGACAATTTTCATCCGCCTGGTATTGCTCGAGTTTCTTGAGATCCATCAGATTGTACAGGAATCCTTTTCCGATCCGCTGTTCGATAAAGCCGGACAGCTCTTTGTTATTGATCCCGAGCCAGCGTCTTTGGGTAATGCCGTTGGTTTTGTTGTTGAAACGTTCCGGATAGATCGCGTACCATTCATTTAAAACCGTTTTTTTCAATATTTCAGTATGAAGCGCTGCGACACCGTTTGTCGAGTGGGTGGCAAAAATCGCCAGTCTTGCCATATGAATCGTATCGTCTTCAATGATCGCATATTGATGAAAATCATTTTGACGGATTCCAATCGCGGAGAGTTCATCCCGCTCTTTGGCATTGATCCGCTCGATAAACTCGTAAACCGCTGGAAGAATCGACTGGAACAGATGGGCATTCCATTTCTCGAGGGCCTCCGGCATGACGGTATGATTGGTATAGGCGAAAGTGTTTTTTGCAATATCAAGCGCTTTATCAAAGCAAAGGCCTTCCTCTGTGACCAGAATCCGGACAAGCTCCGGAATGGCAACCACCGGATGGGTGTCATTCAGCTGAATCGCATATTCCTCCGCAAAATTGTCGAAATGATCATGCGTTTTTTTATGATTGCGGATAATGTCCTGAAGGGATGCGCTGGTGAAGAAATATTGCTGCTTGATCCGGAGGGTCTTGCCTTCGTCTGTCTCGTCATTGGGGTATAATACCGCGCAAATCAATTCCGCCTTGTTCTTTTCTTTATAAACCTTGTCATAATCCTGGCGGTTGAATGCATTGAAATCAAAATAATTGATCGCTTCGCTTTGCCATAGGCGAAGCGTATTGATGTTCTCTCCGCCATAGCCGATGATCGGAATGTCATATGGGACAGCCAGCACGGTCTGGTCGGCGAATTTCACCGTCACCGTGTCTTCCTGCTTTCGTATGCCAAAAGGATCTCCGTATTTCTGCCAGTTGTCCGCCGTTTCTTTCTGGAATCCGTTTTCGAAATATTGTTTGAACAAGCCGAATTGGTATCGTATGCCATATCCATCCAGCGGGATGTCATGTGTTGCAGCGGAGTCCAGGAAGCAGGCGGCAAGCCGGCCAAGGCCTCCATTGCCAAGTGCGGCATCCTCGATGTCTTCGAATATGGAAATGTCGATCTTATGCTTATTAAGGTAGTCGGTTGTCTCTTGCAACAGGTTTGTGCAGTACAGGTTGTTGTAGATGGCTCTTCCAATCAGAAATTCGGCTGATAAATAAAACGCCCTTTTTGCCTGGGTTTGCCTGTCCCGGCTTTTGATCCAGTTCTCATTGATTCTGGCAATCACCCCTTTGGAAACAGCATTGTATAGTTCCAGCATAGACGCCATTTCGGGGGTTTTACCAGATTCCTCCAATAAAATATCATTCACAGTCTCTTCAAATTGATTATTCACGATCGTACATCCTTCATCTAAAATTTATTTTCTTGTTTTTCTTCCCGGTTATCTGCCGTATATCGTAGTGAATTCGCTGATCTTTTCGACCAGATCCTTCGTCAATGCGTCTTTCTTATATCGCCATTTCCAATTGCAGCCCAGCGTGGTAGGCGTATTCATCCTGGATTCGGAGGACAGCCCCAAAAAGTCCTGCAAAGGGATGATCGCCGTGTTCGCCACACTCGCATACGCCAGCCGGATCAGATCCCACGCCAGATTCGAGGGATCTTCCCTGCCCAGATATTTCATGGCAGTCTCCAGGTCCTTCTCGTTTTTTTCAAAAAATCCAATCACGGTATCATTATCATGGGTGCCGGTGTAGACGATATTGTTTGGCGTATAGCAAAAAGGCAGATTCACATTCTCTGTACTTCCGTCAAAAGCAAACGTTAATATCTTCATCCCGGGATAGCCTGTCTTTTCTAGCAATAAATCCACTTCCGGAGTCATGACACCAAGATTCTCCGCAACGATTTCGCAGGTTGGAATCACTTCGTTGATCGCTTCGATCAGCTTCATAGAAGGACCCTTCTCATAAACACCGACTCTTGCATCGGTATTTTCTGCCGGAATCGCGTAATATCGTTCAAATCCAATAAAATGGTCAATCCGGATGATATCAAAAAGAGTCGCTGACATCTGCATCCGTTTTTTCCACCAAGCATAGTCTGTTTGATCAATATACCTCCAACAGTATAGCGGATTCCCCCATAATTGTCCAGTTTCTGAAAAAAAGTCCGGAGGAACCCCTGCGATCCGGATGGGATCCTTGTTGCCGTCAAGCTCGAAAAGCTCGCTGTTCGCCCAGGTATCCGCGCTGTCAATCGCGACATAGATCGGCAGGTCTCCGATGATTTTGATTTCTTTCTTATTTGCATACGATTTCAATGCATTCCACTGTATATTGAATTTGAACTGGAGGAATTTCCAGAACTCGATCTCTTCGGCCAGCGTATCTTGATATTTCCGAATGGCCTGAGGTTCCCGAAGCTTGATGGGATCTGCCCATGTCTGCCAGGATGCATTGTTAAAATTCGTTTTCAGAGACATGAACAGCGCATAATCATCGAGCCAGTAACGGTTCTGGTGGATAAATGTCTGATAGGATTCTGTTGTTTGATGGCAGCTCCGGTGGAAAGCAATGCGAAGAGCCTGATAGCGGGCATGGAAAAGCTTTTCGTATTCGACCGATTCCGGATTGTCGCCAAAATCCAGATTTTTCAGTTCATCAAAAAGGATCAGATTCTCTTGGATCAGCTTATCCAGATCAATAAAATACGGATTCCCCGCAAAAGCCGAGAAAGACTGATAGGGAGAGTCCCCGTAGCCCGTCTGCCCCAGTGGAAGGACCTGCCAGTAGCTTTGGCCGGATGCCTGGAGAAAATCCACAAACCGGTACGCTTCCTCCCCGAATGTTCCGATGCCGTATTTTGACGGCAGGCTGCTGATGTGAAGCAGAATGCCGGCGCCTCTTGTATGTAATGTTTTCACAATATCCATCCTTTTCTATAATGCAATCCGGTCATTGTATTCGAATTGTATTATCAAAGCCAGTGTGCTCTTCATCAACCCTTGGCAGCCCTTGAATTATGCCGTGTTTACTTGATTATAGCATTTTTCGATGATAATTGCCAATAGGAAACAATTCATTTTAAAGGGGATTCAGTTGCCGGATGAAGCCGGTACCAAACCCCCTTAGGCCTTGTTTTTATTTTGTATTCCCCTTATTGAAGTTTAATTTGTATGTCTTCTTCTCATTTTGGTACAAATGGTGATCGTCAAGGTCAGCACAAGCACTGTTAGCAGTAAAAACGCATTGTTATCACCGGTTTGCGGGTTGTCATCTGTTGTACTGGATGATGTTGCAGAGGTTGGTGCGACCGTCACTGTAGGAGTAGGTGCCAATGTCACGGTAGGAATAGGGGTTGGAGTCGGCACGCTTCCAATGGTGAAGGTTGTCACGTGGGTTGTGCCATTGAATGTGAATGTCACATACGATTCATTCGCAAGGACTAATGGAATACCACTTAACCCGGTTGTAGCGCCATCAACGCCATAGGCCAAATCCCATGTTTTTCCGATTGTTGTTTTAAATGAATAGGTGCCTGCCGGTATGACAAATGACCCGGTATAGATATTGTCAAAATTTGTATCCAGCAATTTCAATGTCGAATCAGCGGGTGTCCAGTCCGTACCAATCGCCATCTCATTAAAGAAATCGCCGACTATATAAGGCTCAACAGGGGTATAGTAGGTTGAATCCGCCACTTTTTTTGTATCGGCATTAAAATAGAAAGTGACATCCCGTTCTGTCGTACCAGAAAAAAGAATCGCATTCATTGGGTTTGCAGGAAACGGATTGGGGGTAAGGGTGTAGCTTTCTATTCCCCAGCTGCCTGAGGCATTCCATGTTCCATCTGTAATTTTATAGGCATGATTCTTATCCGCAGTTTCCGCTATCGCTATGTCTTCTACAAGAATCGAATAGGTTCCTGATCCATCCGTAGCAGGTATCATTTGTGTGTTCACATCGTCAACCGTATATGCATTAAAGTCCCCCACAGCGTAATAATTGGCGGCACTCACGGCAAGGCTTGAAAAGCATAGGGTACAAACGACAGCAACTACTACTGATGTGATTCTAAAAAAATTCTTCATATTTCCTCCTCCTCTTAACTAAATGTTATTCTGCAAACAGTGAGCATTTATCATTAAACCCGAAAATTCAGGAATCATGAACTGGTGACAGTTGAAAACAGTTAAAAATAAATTTTGCAAAAAACAGAACAAGAAAACTTTTTTCTGCAAGATAAAAAATCGAATCAAGCATGGCTCTTCCTGTTCTCAATTGTCAAGGTTCATTCATTCCCCATATTCTCAAGTGATATGTAAAACCGGTTCTAAAATAGGTGAAGTCCGTCCTAAAAAGGGTCAGAGATATCCTCTATGCGCCTATAACGGCTAAAAAATCACGTATTGAATCAATTGTCAGTGTCCCTGATTATCAATATTCACTGTTTCACAGCCCCGTCGGATAGTCCTGCAATCATATACTTTTGCATGGAATAAAATAGTATTAGCATTGGTATGGATGCAATCACTGCTCCGGCGCAATAAACCGCCCAGTTTTTCGCATATTGGTCATATTCCAATAAACTCTGCAACCCGACAGAAATCGGAATGCTCTGGTACCCCCCCGTCATGATCACATTCGCGATTACATATTCGTTATACGCGACCACAAAGCTTTGGACTGCCACAATTGCAAGAATCGGTTTCGCCAAAGGCAGAATAATCAGACGGTAGATCATAAAGCGCCCTGCGCCGTCAATCTGCGCCGCATCATCCAGTTCGAAAGGGATGGTATCGAAATAGCCCTTTGCCAATAAGACAAGATATGCCGATGCCATAACCGTGTCTGTAATGATCAGTGACTCGATTTTATTCAGCATGCCGAAAAGGTCAAAAATCATATGAATCGATACCATGGAAAGCATCAATGGGAAAATCTGCACCAGCATGATAGAAGAAAAAAGTGTTTTTCGGCCTTTGAATCGAAATCTGGAAAAAACGTAAACGCTTATTGACGTTAAAAGAACAGAGGCCACCATTGTTGCCAACGCAAGATAAATGGAATTGAAAAGCCAGTCCTTGTATTGGTAATTCGTAAACAAGTCCACATAATTTTGAAAGGTGTACTCTTTTGGAAGAAATTCTGTCGAAAATACGTCTTTCCCAAAGGAGATCAATATGATGTATGTAAAGGGAATCAATATACTGATCGCAATAAAGGCCAGGAACAAATTCAAGGGGATGCGTCTCCACATTTTGCTTTTTTTCACGTACATTCTCGATAATCCCTCCTTTCTAATTACTTTCCATTCGTTTATTGCCAATCCGCATACAAATAAGAGAAAAGGCAGCGACAAAGATAAAAATGATTACAGAATAAGCGGCCGCAAGATTATATCGGTATAATCGGAAGGCTGTACCAAATACATACGTTATCAGCAAATCCGTGGCGCCCGGATTGCCCAGTTCTTCCGCCGGTGGACCGCCTGCGGTCAGCAGATAGACGCCGAACATATTGAATTGCATGATAAACGACATGATCAATACCGGGAAAATCGCCTTGACCACATAAGGCACGGTTATTTTTTTAAAGCACTTGAAAGAGCCTGCCCCGTCAAGATTCGCCGCCTCGTAATAATCGCGGGGGATGGATTTTATGATTCCCTGTCCAACGATCATATAATATGGGAAACTCAGCCATGTCATCACCAGGATGACCGTGATTCTTGCTATAAAAGGATCGGTCAGCCACTCCACTCTGGCCATGCCAAAGAATGCGATAACATTATTGATAATTCCATTCTCTGTATCCAGCATTCCGCGCCAGATCAGTATGGTAATAACCGCAGGGACTACATACGGGATGATAAATATCCCCCGATAAATCTTTGAAAGGGTCATATTCGCCTTTTCGAGCACCACTGCCATCATCAGTCCGAAAATAAAGGAACAGAATGTTACGCTTGCGGCGAATAATATCGTCCAGATAAACATGCCAGCCAAACTGGACAAGCCTTCCGTAAATATTTCTTTGTAGTTTTCAAAAAAGATAAACTGATAATCCTGCAGTTTTAACCCGCTATATTCTGTCATGGATAAATAAACATTATGCAATATCGGGAATACATAGAACACCAGCATCAATATAATCAGTGGAGACAGAATCAGCCAGCCGTACAAGCCTTCTTTTTTCCGGAGTCTGTTTTGCTTTTCCATCAAACTGCCCTCTATCCTTGCATTTTAGCAATATCGGATTTTATTTTATTGGCAAGCTCTGTTAATTTTGCCTGGATTGGAACGTTATTAAAAATGATGGCATCCATTGCAGATTTACTATAATTCCATATTATCGGAGTCTCCGGATTGGTTGGGAATACAACCCCTGTCCGGTTAACCAGGATCAGTGATTTCAGGATCTCGTTGCTTTGAACATATTGGCTTGCGATAACCGATTTGTTGCAGGTGCTCATCGCACCGGTTTTTTTATCTCCCCCGTTCGCAGCTTCGAATAATAGCTGTTGATTTGCATCCCGCAATAAATACAGTAAAAATGCATTGACCTCATTCTGGTTGGTTGTATATTTGTTTACAACCAGTCCCTTTGCAGTTGCCGGCGGTTCCGGAGCCGATCCGTCATCGTGGTTGGGAAATGGTGCGAACCCATATGGGAAAGATACATTTTTCACATCCCAAAGTCCGTTAATGATCATCCCGGCATTGCCCGCTAAAAATTTGTTTAAGACGGTTGCATCCGTTTCAGTATATTTACTAATGGTAAGACCCTTGTTTTTCATGTCCAGCAGTTTGGTAAAAGCAGCAACGGATCCTGCATTATCAATGCCGATATCCTTTGCATTAAAAGAGCCATTGGCGCTTTTGCCAAAATAATATCCGCCGTAATTTGTAATGATGGAATACATCGAGAAGTAATTATCCGGATTCAACAGCGCACCGTAGCGGGTAACCTTGTTGGATCCGTCCCGCTGTGTTAATGCTTCTGCCATTGTAAAGAACTCTGCCCAGGTTTTCGGCAATGTTGTAACAATGTTTTTGTTGTATATTATCCCGATCGTCTCACTTGTCAAGGCGATGCCGTATGGCTTCCCATTATATTTATATCCATCAAATGCGGCTGCGTCATACCTGCTGCGTAAATCGTCATTGATGATTTCAATTGGTTTTAAAAAATTCGATTGGACAAGATATCCCAGGTCACTGGACTGCATATAGACGATATCGGGCTTGTCCGAGGTTTTTGCAGATGTTGGAAGCCGGTCTTTGACTGTCATGATGTTGCTGTCCAATACAGTGACTTTGACACCCGTTTCCTTCGTGAAATTCGCGGCTATTTTTCGTAATGCGTCGTTTTCGATTGCCGTCGGACTGAACCAGATCCGTACGGTTGCTTTTGTATTTAACCCGGTTGAAGAAGCACTGGAAGTTTTGGAGGATATTTTTGAAGAAGCGCTGATACTGCTTGCACTATTTGAATCATTCGTTGAAACAATTGCTGAACTGCCAGAGTCGGAGTTTTGACTGGAATCCGTGCCGGACTCCGCCTCCGAACTTGATTCCAGGCTTGTCTGATCGGAAGATTCCGATCCTTTCGTCTGACCACAAGCGGGTAGGAGGAGCATGGAAAATACGAGTAGAATAGACGTGATTTTTCGAGTCTTGTTAAAACCGATCATAAAACACCTTTCCTTTCTTTTGCCCTGTTTTACTTTGTATCCATTATTTATTACCACTCCATCATAGAAGCATTCTCTCGATCAGTCCTGATCCACGCGCTTTGGAACCTCTTCGACATTGATATTCAGTTCTTTATGGAAAAGCTTCACAGCATCTGTATATTGCTTGATGTTTCTAATCTGTTCCGGCAGATATCCGCCCTTTTTCAACTCGTATAAATGGATGATATCAAGCAGCATCTGATCGATCGCAAGCTCGACGAGCATTGTGTTGCTGGTGATGATGCTGATCTCCTCGATCTTGTCATTGCCCTCGCCGATCAAAATCCGTTCGCGGTCAGCAACGATGATAATTCTTCTTCTGTGCCATATTTTATTCAGCTCTTGTGTTTCAATGTTATAGGTATATTTCGTCCCATAGTCATACGGAATATTGCCAAATGAAAAAGTGAATATTCTGACCCCTCTTTCATCCGCATCGCGAATATCCTCTAAAAAAAGATTGGCTTCCTCTTCCCAAATCGAAATATAAATTTCATTCTTCGCGCTTTGAATCAAGCTTTTGACTTCTTGTACCATGTTATTGAAATCAGAGATGTTTTTGATATAGTTTTCGTTGTGCTGTTCGATTTCGATATTGTCCAGTGCATTTTCCAGCATTTCCAACCGGTTGTTATATTCTTCTTTATAATTCTTGAAAAGTGCTTTATAAGGAATCGGCTTATAGAGGACAGGGTCGTTTTCAATAATCTCAATGACGCCTCTTCGAATAAGACGCTTTAATATGTCGTAAACCATGGTGCGTGTAATATTGGAACATTTGGCCACTTCATAGCCACTGATCGGGTTCTTTGCAACTAATGCAACATAGACTTTCGCTTCATTTGTTGAAAATCCCAGCTCATGCAGATAATCATAAATCTCATCCATATTGTGCTTCCTTTATTGTAGTTGTAAGTCCTATTACTATCATAATACTATCATAGGATTTTAGGGCTGTCAATATGTTTTTTGTGTAATTATTACATAAATTAATTACAATAATCAGTGCTACCCCAAACACATCGGAAAGCAAAGAAAGAAGGCATAAAAGGGCTAGTGAAGGTTGAAAAAACGAATCGCGTTATCCGCCATCAGTCTGGTATAATCAAACGAGCCAAGAACCGTTTTCCATTCATGCAGGTATGTATGGTATATCGGATTATTATAGCCGTCCAATCCCCCGATAAGGCTATCCGTCCCGAACAGAATCTTGTCAATCCCGTTTCTGCCAATCAATTTCATCACATTTTCCGGTTTTACCCATGCCGTATCTCCATAAAGATTCGGATGCCGGAGAATCAACTCGATCGATTCTTCATGATTGGTATAAAGCCCCAAATGGGCCAGGAGAAAATTTACGCCGGGATATTTCACAGCCATTTTCGCAACCCTTGAAGGGCTGGATTCGTCAGTGGAAGCCGTGTGAGTGACAATAGGCAAATTGTATTTTGCCGCTAATTCTATGTAGGGTTCGACAAGGGGAGAATCAAAATTCACATTATTCAAATAGGGGTGGACCTTTATCCCATAAATATCCGGGCGGTTATCCGCAATGAATTTTTCGAATGCCGCTGATGCTCCCCCTGTATGAGGCATCGTCCAAAGCAGCGGGAACACTCTGCCATGATATTTTCGAGAAAAATCGACTACCGTCTGATTCACTGCGATTTGATTCCGTAAATATTTTTTTGCGATAGGAATGCGGTCGTGATTGAATTCGATTCCCTCGATGTTGGATACAACCGCATAATCGACATGATAGATATCCATTGATTTTATCAACAGCTCTTCTGGCATATTAAAATCCAGGATTGAACCAAAATGCGTATGAGAATCAATGATCATCTGTCATTCACCGTATTGTACCGATCATTGCATAATAATTTTCAAATGGAACATAATCCGGGACACTATTGCCTGTCCCAAGGGCATATCCCTTACAGTGATCCGTTAATTCAATCATCCTCCGGCATCTTGTGATGATGGCCTCCGGTGTGCTTCTACAAATAAAATCGAGATCGATTCCTCCGAGAACGGCGATTCTGTCATGGTATTCCTGATAAGCCTCCTCGACCGGAAGAATATTGTCTTCATAGGAATGCTTCCCGTCATATTTCATATCGTCAATGATGTCATCCATAACCGTTGTCAGGTTCCCGCACGAATGCAGGATTGCCGGTTTGCCTGCAGCATGGATTGTTTCAACGATCCTCTTGTGATACGGAAACACGTACTTGCGAAGATCCCCCGGAGAAAGAAGCGTCTGTGTCGCAAATCCCCAGTCATCGTTGCTGATGAGCGCGCCAACCGAGTCAAATCCGGCGCAGATTTGATAATATTGGATCAGACGCGTCCCGACCGCTTCGAAAACATCCGCTACCAATTCCGGGTCCTCGCCCAGCATGTAGCAGAGGTTGTCGTACCCGATCAGATCCATTGCATTTTCCAGAACTCCGCCCGGACCCCATACAATGATTTTCATGCCGGCCGGAAGAACGTCTTTGCACTTTTCGAGTCTTGAATAGTCATAGGAATATGGGTCAGGCCATTTGTAATGATTGAATTCATTCCGATCGGATATCAGAGAACTGTTGTTCAAGGATATGGTCTTCTGGCGGTCATGTTCTTTTAAAGGAAAATTGAATTCCGATCCCCTTAATGTGGCATAATCATATCCGGCATTCACAAATGCCCGAATCACAATATCGTATTGGCTGGAAAAATCTCCAGTAGTGAATTTTTCATTTGCCAGCTCTTCATAGAGCTTTGTATTTAAAAAAAACTCGAAGAGTGTCGGTCGATCCGGTTTTTGCCTATGAAGTATTTTCAGGATGTTATCAAAACAGGGTTGTCTGCTCATTTCGCTTTCTCCATATTCTCTGCTTTATTTAAGGAATCTGCTGAATCCATTGCAGACTGTTTTAATACCAGAAAGTCATACCCGCTCAGAGTGATTTCACATTGATTATCCTTGTCCGCAAAAAACAAGCGGCTGTCAAGACAGGATGAAAACAAATTGGATTCCTTCATCGAATCGGTTGCTAGATTTAAACGGAATGATACGTCTTCCGGGCTGAAGTTGGCTAGAACAAGGATTCTTCCACATTCCTTGCTGTCTGCAGGCATCGAAAAGCATTCGGAGGCGGCATTCCTCGTGAATCCAAGCACCCGCAAGGGAAGGTCTCTGATCTGTTCCACGGTTCCGGCGGTAAGCGCTTCCGTGGATTTCCGTAAATTCCCGAGTCTGCGGACAAAAGAAAGAAGCGTTGTATTCTGATCTTTCTCGTCCCATTTCATTGTTCTTCGGTTATCCGGATCCTCTCCGCCTTTGATTCCAATCTCGTCTCCATAGTATAAAAGCGGTATCCCCGGGTATGTCAATATTATTCCGATGACAAGCCGGACAAGGTCCTCGTTATCGTTCAATTCCGTTAGCACTCGTTTGACATCATGGCTGCTGACAAGGTTTACCAGATAAGGAAGCGTCGTCGATCGATAATTCATCTCGTTTTTACTTGCTTCGTTCCAGAATTCCGTTTGACTCCGCGAGCAGTCTTGTGTGAAAGCCAGCAAGGCATTCTTGAATTTGTAGTTTGTCGCACTGTCAAACTCATCGCCCATAAGCCAGGGAGTCGCCCGGTTCCAGACTTCACCGAGAATAAAGAGATCCGATTTTATCATGCGAAGCTGATGACGGAATTCTCTCCACAATACATGGGAAACCTCATCCGCGACATCAAGCCTCCATCCATCAATGTCAAGAACCTTGGTCCAATAAATGGCTGTATGGATGCAATATTCTGCGACTTCAGGATTGGAGGTGTTCAAACGGGGCATCTGCGGGACAAGTCCGGCAAAAGAGTCATAATTGGGCGGGCATGTCTCGACTTTAGGACCTTCAATCGAAAACCAGTTATAGTATTTTGATGTCTCTCCTTTGTCTACCACGTCAAGAAACAATTCATTTTTATTGCTGCAATGATTAAATACAGCGTCCAGTATGATCCGCATCCCTAAACGGTGGGCTTTTCGCACAAGCTCGCAGGCTTCTTCCACCGTCCCGAAAGCAGGATCGATTTTGTAATAATCGATCGTATCATATTTATGATTGGTATCGGACAGGAATATCGGATTAAAATATAGAATGGTTACCCCAAGGGAAGCGATGTATTCAAGCTTATCCAGAATTCCTTTGAAGTCTCCGCCATAGAAAGATTCGGAATTCGGCGGGCTATTCCAGTCTTGACACTGGGGGGGATCATTCGATTTGTCCCCGTTATGAAACCGATCAATAAATATCTGATAAATCAAACCGGTTCTTGCCCACTCAGGAGAGGAAACCACTTCTTCCTCAAAAAGATAGGGATAAAAAAAGTATTCTTTAAACGAATCACAATAAGGAGTGAACCCGTTAAATGAAAAATTCCAGACAAATCCCGAATGGTCCGTGATATCAAAGAAGTATTTGAATCTTTTACCAGGCTCTGTTATTTTCACCTCATAATAGTCATTATATTGATCGGTTGCAACAAGATTCATTCTTTTTTTTGAAGGACTGCTAGTATGGTCATATATGTTTTTGAACCGTACATTAATCCCGGCGCAATCGCCTTTTGCTGTTTTAAGACGCAAACAAAGCGTATTGCTGTTAACAGGATATGCATAAACAGAATCGGGTGTATGGGTTATTGCTGCAAAATTCAAAGTCTGACTGCTCATCGTGAACCCCTCTTGCTATATGTTTTTTTGGTGTAAAAGCGTATTTACTTTATCGGTAATCCGAATTCCATCTTCAATGGAATCCACAGGAAGACAATAGGAGACATTTCCCTTCAATGCTGTATCCAGTGTGCTTTCGAGTTCTTCGAATGAGGCGCAGTCAATGGCAAGACAGGTTGATTGGGCATCCGGAATAAGCTGTTCCAGGCATTGTACCGGAATCGGCTGATTCGGATCGGTGGCCAGCCAGAGATTG
>CAZJXH010000049.1:0-18195 GCA_964549475.1 uncultured Oscillospiraceae bacterium | reverse complement strand
ATTGTATCCGTCCCGTTGAAAAATCGGATGGGACCGGATGGAGACTTCGATGTACAAATCACCGTAAGGTCCGCCTTTTATTCCAGGCTCTCCCTCTCCGCGCAATGTCAGCATCTCGCCCTGGTTGATTCCGGCGGGGATCTTGACTTTGAGTGTCTTTGTCTTGCTTCTTTTGCCTCTCCCATTACAAGAAGGGCATGGATTCTTAATAATCGTGCCTTTCCCGCCGCATGCGGTACAGGTCTTGTTGGTCATTACCGTTCCAAACATGGTTTGTTGTCGCTGGCTAACTTGTCCGGTACCATTGCAAACGCTGCATTTGACTGCATCCGTGCCTTCTTTGGCACCCGTTCCTTTGCAGGTGTCGCAAAGGTCTTCTTTTGAAATTGTGATTTCTTTTTCGATCCCGAATGCCGCTTCCAGAAAGTCCAATGTCACCCTGTATTTTAAATTCGCTCCACGCTGGGGTCCGGACCTGCGGCTGCTTGACCCGCCTCCGAATCCTCCGAAAATGTTCTCGAAAATATCATTGACGTCGAATCCGCCGCCAAATCCGTTTCCAAATCCTCCGAACCCTTGCCCGTCGACACCGGCATGCCCGAACTGGTCGTATTTCGCACGTTTTTCATCGTCACTCAGCACGGCATATGCTTCGTTTGCTTCTTTGAATCTTGCTTCCGCCGCTTTATCATTGGGATTCAAATCCGGATGGTGCTGTTTTGCCACCTTCCTGAACGCTTTTTTGACTTCCTCTGCAGTAGCCCCTTTCGGAATACCAAGCACCTCATAATAATCTCTTTTTTCCGCCACTTACGTAGATACTCCCTTCATAACAAGGTTAAATCCGCTTGTTTTTTCAAACAAGCGGATTATCCTGTCAAACATTATTTAGGTTGATTATTTTTGATCGCTGTCTCCGCCAACATCCTTGAAGTCCGCGTCATAGGTGCCATCCGCTCCCTGTCCCTGTGCTCCGTCCTGCGGCCCTTTGGGCTGTTCCTGGCCGGGATTCGGATTTTGCTTGTAAAGCTTTTCGCTTACGGCGAAGAATGCTTTCTGAAGAGCATCGGTATCGGCTTTCATCGCATCGACATTATTCGAGGCAATGCTTGCCTTGAGTTTTGAAACCGCGCTTTCCACATTCTGTTTGTCAGAAGCCTCCACTTTGTCGCCAAGTTCGTTCAATGTTTTTTCTGCCTGGTAAACAGCGGAATCCGCCGCATTCTTCGCATCGACCTCTTCTTTGCGTTTCTTGTCATCCGATGCGAACTGCTCCGCTTCTTTTACCGCTTTCTGGATCTCGTCATCCGACAGATTGGTGGTTGCAGTAATGGTGATTTTTTGTTCTCTTCCGGTTCCAAGGTCTTTTGCGGAAACATGTGCGATACCGTTCGCATCGATATCGAAGGTTACCTCGATCTGAGGCACGCCGCGTGGTGCGGAAGGAATTCCATCCAGGATGAAGTTTCCAAGGGTTTTATTGTATTGGGCCATTTCACGCTCCCCTTGCAGGACATGGACATCCACCTGGGTCTGTCCGTCCGCTGCGGTAGAGAAAATCTGGCTCTTCTTTGTCGGGATGGTTGTATTTCTGTCGATAATTCTTGTAAACACACCGCCCATGGTCTCGATACCAAGGGAAAGAGGCGTGACATCCAGCAACAGCAGCCCTTTGACATCGCCGGTCAATACAGCGGCCTGGATAGCGGCGCCGACTGCTACGCACTCGTCCGGGTTGATTCCTTTGAAGGGTTCTTTTCCGAAAAACTTTTTGACTGCGTCTTGTACCGCAGGGGTTCTTGTCGAACCGCCAACCAGAATGATCTTGTCGATCTTGTCCGGAGTCAGGTTTGCATCGGTCATCGCACTTCTTGTAGGCCCCATCGTTTTTTCAACCAGGTCAGCGGTCAACTCGTCGAATTTCGCTCTGGTCAATTTTATATCCATGTGTTTCGGACCGGACGCATCGGCTGTGATATAAGGCAGATTGACCTGGGTGCTTACAACGCCTGAAAGCTCTACCTTTGCCTTTTCAGCCGCTTCACGCAGTCTTTGCAGCGCCATTTTGTCGTTGCGCAGATCAATTCCCTGGTCCTTTTTGAAAGAGTCGCAAAGGTAATCCATCACTCTCTGGTCGAAATCATCGCCGCCCAAGCGGGTATTGCCGTTGGTTGCAAGAACTTCGAAAACGCCGTCGCCGATCTCGAGGATAGAGACATCGAAGGTTCCGCCGCCAAGGTCGAAAACCAGGATTTTCTGATCTTTCTCTTTATCAAGTCCATAAGCAAGGGAGGCGGCGGTAGGTTCATTGATGATACGCATGACGTCAAGACCTGCGATTTTGCCTGCGTCCTTCGTCGCCTGTCTCTGCGCGTCGCTGAAATAAGCCGGAACGGTGATAACGGCTTGTGTGATGGTTTCACCGAGATAAGCCTCCGCATCCGCTTTGAGCTTTTGCAGGATCATTGCCGAAATTTCCTGCGGGGAATAGGTCTTGTCGTCAATTCTTATTTTACGGTCGGTTCCCATGTCTCTTTTAATTGACATTATTGTTCTGTCGGGGTTGGTTATAGCCTGGCGTTTTGCCACCTGGCCGATTAAACGTTCTCCGTTTTTTGCGAATGCCACAACGGACGGTGTGGTGCGGTTCCCTTCGGGATTCGGAATAACAACGGGTTCTCCGCCTTCCATTACCGCTACGCATGAGTTTGTTGTTCCTAAGTCAATTCCAATTACTTTAGCCATTCAATTCATCCTCCTATTTAGATGTTTATTCATTTTTTTGATTCTTTCAATTTTTGTTTTTTATATTAATATTCTTCATATTTAATATCAATTTCAGTTTGCAACCTTGACGATTGCATGACGAATGATTTTTTCGCCTCTTTTATACCCTTTTGTAAATACTTCCACCACTTCGGATTCTCCTGCGTTTTCATCATCGACATGCATGATCGCTTCCATGGTGTTGGGGTCGAAAGGACCGCCCTTCGCTTCAATCTCGATAATCCCCAATGCGTTCATCGCCTCTTTTGCCTGCTGAAGAATCAACTCCACGCCGGACTTGATTTTTTTAGCCTCCTCGTGTTTGTACTCCGATGATACAATGATCGATCTTTCCAGGTTGTCTACCACCGGAAGCCATGCAGATGCGACAGTTGCGACAGAATCATTATAAAGGGCGTCTTTTTCCTTCTGGGACCTGCGTCGGAAATTGTCATATTCTGCCGCCAGTCTGATGAATTTGTCCGATATATCCGCTATTTGCTGGTCTTTTGAACGGATTGCGTCCGTTGATTTATCATTAGGACCGTTCTCTTTCTCATCGATATGGAATTCCTGAGTGGGAAGCTCCTCGTTCGGTACGCTTTCACATTGGTTCGGTGAAGACTCGTTATTATTGTCCCCTTTTGCTTTCTTCATTCTTATGTTCCTCCGTGTTATTATTTTTAACAATTTTCTTAATTTCACTATTGACTGTTGTTCTTACAAAATTAATCTGCGAAATGACTTTTCCATATTCCATCCGTTTCGGTCCGATCACGCCGATGCTGCCGACCACTTTCTCTCCGATCTTATAGGATGTGGTAACAAAACTGCATTCATTGAGTCCGGCTAATGCAATCTCCTGCCCGATCCGGATCATATAAGGCCGGTTGCGGATCACGGAAAGCTCGTCTTTGGGAGAACAGTCCACTTTCTGTGCGGTATTCTCCATTTCTTGTTTCACATCATCAAGGTAACCTGCGATGAGGCCTCGTTCGGCCAGCGTATCCATGAAAGTCCTTGCTTTCTTGATATCGTTGAATTCCGGATAACTCAGCATCTTGTTGCTGCCTTCCATATAAACATTGATATTGTCCGCTTGTTTAATGGACACATAAGCCTCATACAAAATCTGATTGAGCAGACTCTCCGGAACAGCTGTTTTTTTCGCTGCCGCCGCAACCGTGATAAAAGTGATGTTTTCGAGCGGCATCCCGGCAAGTCCAACTTCGATCGCATTAGAGATTCGAAGAATCTGGTCGGGATCAAGCATATCCGGAACGCGGACCAGCCGGTCTTTGACAACGCCCTCCCCCAGGACAACCACCATCAGGACCCGGCCCGGCTCGATCATCAGCATTTTGATCTGTTTCAGCTGGCTGTGATGAAGCCTTGGTGTAAGAGTCAGGGATGTATACCCCGTGTTTTGGGACAACACATGAGAGGCTTGCTGAAGCAATTGTGTCACTTCTTCAAATCCTTCTTTGAAAAAGTCATGGACTTTTTTCGTTTCTTCCTTTGACATTTCCGGTATTGTGATTAAATTGTCAACATACTCCCGATATCCTTTATCGGTTGGAATCCTTCCCGCTGAAGTATGCGGATGGATTAGGTAGCCGCTATCCTCGAGTTCCGCCATCTCTCCCCGGATCGTTGCAGAACTGATATTGAAACTGTTTCGCTGCAGCAGAGACTTGGAGCCGATCGGCTCCGCGGTCGCAATGTAATCGTCAACGATTGCTTTCAATATTATTTTTTTACGTTCCTCTAATGCCATTTCTCACTCCATGATATTTTAGCACTCTATACGCTTGAGTGCTAAAATAAATTTATCATCATCCGGCCATTATGTCAATGATAATTAAAGGACAAAATATGACAACATTGTTAATCTTTATTATGTAATGACACAATTGGATTCGAAGTCAGCGGAAATACCGAAATTGATCTCTTTACAATTGTACCCCATTTCGGTAATATAGATTGGTGGGCATTCTTTTCAAACTAGACTGTTTGAAGCAGGAAAGGGTTTTTATGCCAAAGTCAGAAAATCAAAAAATGAAAATTCTTTATCGGATGCTTGCTCCACCAGTATTCATAAACGAATCTGCCGATTATTATTAAGTAGGAAAAGGATGTTCGCAATGACAAAGACTGCAAGCCACTACAGATTAACTACTTTATCTTGTTTTACCGGAATTTTCAATCAGGCGATTATCAGCAATCTCACCGCTATTTTGTTTGTTCCGATGATGAACCTGTATGGATTCTCTTATATACACCTTGGTATCCTGGTTGGAATCAATTTCACTACCCAGGTCGCTTCGGACTTGATTTTAAGCGGGTTGATCGACCGGGTTGGATTTCGGAAGCTTGCGCTTCCTGCATGTCTTGGTTCCTTTCTGGGCTTGCTGTTGTTTGCTTCCAGTCCATGGATTTTCGATTCGGTCTTCACTGGAATTGTGATTTCGACGGTGATTTTTTCAGCTTCTGCCGGCATGCTGGAGGTTTTGCTGAGTCCGATTGTCGATGCGATCCCGAATCATCACAAAGGGACCTCCATGAGTTTCCTGCATTCCTTTTTTGCATGGGGACAGGTCGCAACGATTATCATCACATCGCTTTTTCTTTTCTTCTTCGGATCAAAAAACTGGCAGGTCATTGTACTTTTCTGGGCTATTGTGCCTCTTGTGAACTTTTTCATGTTTCTGCGTTCTCCTTTCCCGGACAACGCCCCCGAATCGCATCGTAAAACATTGCGTGAATTGCTGAAAAAGCCATTTTTTATTTTTATTTTTTTTGCTATATTCTTTGGTGCCGCTACCGAGCTCATCATGAGCCAGTTTGCTTCCTCTTTTATGGAAAAAGCGATGCTTCTGCCAAAATTGACCGGGGACATTGCCGGAGTGGCCGGATTTGCTGTTATGCTCGGTGTCGGCAGAGTCCTGTTCGCCCGAAGGGCTCATTCCATGTCTATTCATACTGCGCTCGTTTATACATCCGCTCTTGCTGTTATTTGTTATGCAGTTGTCGCATTGTCGCCTTTCACCTGGCTTACCGTTCTGGCTTGTATTATGACCGGACTGGCTGCCAGTATGTTATGGCCGGGAACATTGATTATCGCCGGAGACCATTACCCCATGGCCGGTGCCTGGATTTTCGCCCTGCTTGCCGCTTCGGGGGATATCGGCGCCGCATTCGGTCCTTGGATTACATCCCTTGTGATCGAAAATTCATTGACTCATGGCTTCATTGGATTTTTTAAAGATTTTTATCAAATTACTACCGAACAGGCATCCATCCGGATTGGCATCCTATGCGCTGTATTTTTTCCTGCTATGGCGTTTCTCACCCACTTATTTTTAAAACACGAAAAGCAAAAAGAAGAATCAGCAGGAACCCTCGAAAGAAACGCACAAAGACGCTGAAACGCCAAGCTTATCATGCAGCTGATTTTCATATAGTTATTGTAATCTATATAGATTGTTAAATTATATACAATTGTAATTTGTTGTCATTACCAGTTAGTAAATTGTCACTTATTTTAAAATTTCTCTTCCGAATCATCTTCAAAATTATCATTCATCTCATCGTCCAATCCATTATTGGAATCTTCTTTCTGTTGTTTTTCCGCACTGGCTTTATCCTTATCGGCAAAATTCCTCGATGCAGCTTTACCAGCTTTTCTGTTTCTTTTTTTTCGGGTTTTTTTCTTTCTGAATGCAAAAAGCAAGAATAGAATCCCGACAGCCAGCACAATGATCCGTTCCACCGGGAGCATCGAGCTTTCTTCCAATGCATTCAGATAAGGAAAGCTTTTTAAGTACATCACTGTCGCAGGTCCTTTTGAAAGCCCGGCATTATAAGGGCTTCCAACTACTTGCGTGTTTCCGGAAACCACCTTGCCCCCGGAAATTGTAAATTCAAATCCTACCGCATAGGCATATTGATTTGGAACGGCTCCGCCCCGTTCGATGTTGATTTTCCTGACGGTGGTGATATTGCCCGTTGTCTTCGTTCCGACAATGGATAGAACCGGGATCATTAATCCATAAATAATAAAGGCGGTCCCGAACAACACCAGGAATATTTTCTCCAGCTTTGCTTTTATCGTCATATCCAAACCCTCTCCTGCACGCTTGTTTACCCTTTAATGTTTTGTATATTAATCATATTGTTTTCCGGTTATCTTTATTTTTGTTCCGGCAGTTGAAAATCCAATGAATCTGTGCTTTTATTATACTATAAAAATCATTCAAAGAGATTGTACAAGGAGATTATTTATGTTGAAACTCGGAAAATACAGGCACTTCAAAGGCAATGAATATGAGGTGATCGCTCTCGCCAGACATACGGAGACGCGAGAAGAGATGGTCGTCTACCGGGCATTATACGGAGACTTCGGCATCTGGGTCCGCCCGCTGGCCATGTGGAACGAGGAAGTCGAAGTCAATGGGGAACGAGTCAGAAGGTTTGAATGGATCCAGGAGGAGCCTGTTGAATGAAACATTTGGCAGGCCTTCCCGATTCATGTTATAATGTGGCCGTTACAAAATATGGATAATTGGCATTCGCAATTATTAAACAGACAAAAAGGTAAAGAAGCAGCAAAAATGACGACAAAGAAAGAAGGGGGAATCCAATGAAGCCGTTCATACCCATTGAAAAGCAAAGTAAAAAAGTGCGTCGCGAGTATCACAAAAGACAGCGTCGGACATGGGGGGCGATCAGTCCGGTCACCCGAAGACCACCCGATCCAAGAGCATACCAAAGGAAGAGAATCCACAATGGAGAAGCCGATGAGCCAACCCTTGTGGATTTTTTATCGTCACGATTCACAATGGTTTACATTTTATCCGCATTGGTTCATTCTATTTTCATTGCGTTTTAGCCTGTTTCATTGTATACTTTAGTAGCCTTTATAAGCATTATATGGGGGCGCACTGGTTTCGACGGGGTTGTTGAGACTAGGGAAGCGGGTAGTGGATCTCGTTGGCCACTTTAAAAAACGAGAAACGCAAGTAATTGCAAAACCTCAATTAATAGCTGCTTAATTTAAGCACTCTTCGGTCCGGGCGATCTGCTGCTCGGGTAGCCGGAGTCAGATAGCAGACCTGCCGCGTCGGCAGGTTAAACGCGGGAACGAGCCTTTCAAAGCTTTGAGACTGGCTTGTATTATGAAGCTACTGGACTGCAAATCCTGTTAACGGGGCTTGCAAGAGAGGAATACTCCAAACATTAACTGCACCCGGAGACGACTTAGTGGATATGATTTCGGACAGGGGTTCGATTCCCCTCGCCTTCACCACATTTGTAAACGAACACAAAAAGAACGCCTTATATGGCGTTCTTTTTGTGTTCCACGAGGTGGGGAAGGCGTGCCTTCACATAGTAAATAAATTCTGAAATTCTTTGAATCTGGCGGTACTCTTTTTTATTCCATAAAGTGGTGAAGGCGTGCCTTCACATTGTAAATAAATTCTGAAATTCTTTGAATCTGACGGCGTTCTTTTTGTGTTCCACGAGGTGGGGAAGGCGTGCCTTCACATAGTAAATTAAGTGAACACGCCTTATATGGCGTTCTTTTTTATTCCATAAAGTGGTGAAGGCGCTGCCTTCACCATAAAAAACCACATTGTCACAAGATATGGTGGTTTTTTATTACATGTATACACTATATATTGTGTTTTTCATTTTTATAATTTACATCATGCAGGCATTTTGGTAGACATTTTCAAAATACTTTCTTAATGTTGAAAGAATGCAAATCATTGGTGACGGGAAGCACAAAATCATACTGTACCATTACCCAATGATGTCGTGGGAAATAAATAAATTGACATTATAACGGTTTGCCGATATAATGTTGGTAAGGAGTAAACTGCCATGAACTTCAATGACCTTTTGATACAAAAGAATATCACCAAATATAGACTTTCCAAAAATAGCGGGGTGCCTTTTGCGACCATCAGTGACATCAGCACTGGCCAAGCGAAAATCGAAAAATGCTCTGCTGACACACTGTACAAACTGGCAAAGTCACTTGATGTGACAATGGAGGATCTGATTGCGGACAGCATGGAGTACCGAAGTAGTTTTGAAACCTTCAAGAGCAATGTATGCCATAGGGTTCATGATATGGGCGATATAGATTTTATCATTGACACGCTGGAATCTGACAAAATCCGGAAACTGTACCAAAAGCGGTGGTATCCAGAAAGCCTGTACCTACTGGCAATGGTAGACTATCTGAGTCGCGAAAATCATCTGCCTGTCTGCACGGAGTACAGCGACATCCGCAAAGCCCATCTGCGGGAACCTATCTTTCCGGCAAGTATTATCGCTATGAGTGTAGTATCCAAAAGCGAATACTCAAAACAGGATAGCTTTGATCGGGCTATTCCTGAGTTCAAACGATTCAATATCGTAGAAAGCGAAGTGCGGAATGTCTGTTGAAACTCCGTTTACAAGAGAGAACCTCGACACATACCTGAAAGAATTGGCAAAAGAATTCCGAAAACTGAACGGGACGGCAATGCCCGCCGAAATCATTTTGATTGGCGGCGCGGCGATCCTCGCTCAGTACGGTTTTCGGGAAATGACTTATGATATCGATGCAGTAATTCTGGCTTCCTCCGCAATGAAGGAGGCTGTTAACCTCGTCGGCGATAAATTCGGATTGCCAATCGGTTGGTTAAGTATGGATTTCAAGAAAACCGAATCCTATTCGGATAAGCTGTCAGAGGTCTCTGTTTACTATAAGACCTTTTCCAACATCCTGAATGTACGAATGATTGCCGCCGAGTATCTGATCGCCATGAAACTAATGAGTGGCAGGCAGTATAAAAATGACTTATCCGATGTGGCAGGCATTCTGTGGGAACACCAAAAAAGCGGAAATCCCATTGTCAGAGAAGCTATCGACAAAGCAGTTTCCGTGCTTTACAAAGACGGAGCGGAACTTCCTGTAGTCTCTAAGCAGTTTATAGACGACACATACATCGATGGCGATTTCAAAAGTGTTTATAAAAAAATTCGTGAAAATGAAAAACATTCGAAAGAAATCCTATTGGATTTCGATAAGGATTATCCTAATGCCTTGGAAGAGGAAAATATCAGTTCTATTCTCGAAAAGGCAAGACGAAGACGGCAGCAAGACAGAGGCGATCGGTGATAAATTTAATATGATTTATTTTACAAGTGATTTACACCTTGGACATGCAAATATTATAAAACTTTGTAACCGTCCATTTTCAAGTTTGGATGAAATGAATGAGACGTTGATTTCAAATTGGAACAATCAGGTAACAAATGGTGATACAGTCTATATCGTCGGTGACCTGATTTTCCGCAGTTCTATTCCACCTGAATCATATCTTGACAGGCTTAAGGGTAAAAAACACCTTGTTCTTGGAAACCATGATAAGTCGTGGATCAATAAAATCGATTCTTCTAAATATTTCGTAAGTGTTGACAGGATGCAAGTCATTGGCGATGGGAAACACAAAATCATACTGTGTCATTACCCGATGATGTCGTGGGAAAGCATGTCAAAGCCAAGCTACTTGATTTTCGGGCACATACACAACAACACGAACGCGGGCTATTGGGATTTACTTAAGACGATGCCATGCGCTTTAAACGCTGGCGTTGAAATAAACAATTACATGCCGGTTTCTTTTGATGAACTGGTTGTTAACAACGAAATATTTCGTGAAAAGGCCAGTGTCAAATTATAGAATAGTATTCACTAAAGATTCTTCTTGAACAATTTAATGTCCAAAGCCTTTCCTTTTACTGGGGAGTGTTTTTCAGCAACTCTTTAGTCAACTTGTCCGAATGCAAAAACGGAAGACTCCTTTCCTCCGTTTCTCTGACAAAATATTCTCTACATTTTTATGTTTTTATTTGCTCTTGTTTTCTAGCTACATATTTTTCCATGACATATTTAAAGAGAATCCACGATTCTTATCTAATTTTAGGATTGCAGCTCTATTTACATCGATAACATCTCTAAAACTTCGAGCTTGAGCATAAACACCGCCTTTTTCTAATCGCTCGATTTCTCTTTCTGCAGTATTCAGCATCATTTCATTAATTGCCAAGGTTTCTTTATATGTTCCTTTTGATAAAATATCAACTTGATGTTTCAAGCACATCAAATAATGTCTGAATGCATCCGTTTCATTAAAGCTTGTAGCAGATGGCTGCACGGAGGACTTAAATATTTTATCAATACTCGCATTTGTAAAATTATTATCATCGGATTTCATAGTATCCAGATATCCATTATTAAAAGCCCAATCCATGAATGATAATTTATATTCTGATAATGCACTGGGATAATATACCCATGTGCTTTTTCTTTTAAAATCATCTGTGTCAATAAATCTGTTTGTAAAGCTTCTTACATTGAGCCATGTTCCGGAAGCCATTGCATCAACTTTTAATAGCGAAAGCGGCAATAATTGATGGTTGCCATAACCAAATATTACTTTTTTATCAGAGAGTTTTAATGATGCGCATATCTGTAGTATATTTGAGAGCCACATCGGATTATCAACAAGATATTTTTTCTCAAATGCCTCGGCGATTACATAATACCCTTCTACATTCCAACTTAGTATTTCTTGAATCAACGGCTCAATAGTGTCTTCACTTTGTGTTAGAAAATCTTTTGGGAAGGACAAAGTCATATAAAGCGGTTTGTCGTTCATTATCTTTTTTGCTGCATTGATTAGGTTTTTCGACTGAGACACCCATTGCTTTTCCCATCCGCTGTCGTATTGAAGCAAAGTATTTGGAACAATATATGCTTCAGTGTTTGCTATGGTGTTGTATTCTTTTAATGATTTAATTAGCTTTTCTACAGGAGTAACATTCGACTGCAAATTAGTATTTAAATTACAATCCCAATAAGAGTATTGGGATAATCGTTTCAGTTCGCTTTTAGGACAATAACATTGTGGATCAAATAAACACGATACATTGTTCTTATGAAATTCTTTACTCCATGAATTAAGCTGGTCCGGAGTCATGTCCCGTGGGCTCAGTATTACTGTTGCTGATCCCCATTTTTTCGCTAATTCAATTGTTAATGCTTTCATTCCATGTCCAAATTGTAAATATAACTGCAATGTATCCCCTCCTTAAATCATAATGTTAATGTGTCAAGAACTGCATGATACCATTCCATAGCTTTTTTTGCACTTGGCGGTCTTTTGCTAACCTGTTTTTGCATCAAAGTTTGGATAAATCCGATTAATTGGTTGTCTGTATCACCTTCAATAATATAATTTTTCGCAGCAACCGTGGCTGTCCTATACCAAATTTCATTGATATCTATCTCATTTCCTGTAACAAATGGGTGTTTCCCAAATAGTGATTCGTAAACCACTACGCCTACAGAAAACAAATCCGCTTTACTGCTAATAGTAGCTTTATTGTATTGAAAAAGTTCAGGAGCACCATACCCCGGAGTATGTGGACCAACTGCCATCTGCGTAAAAGTCAACGAAGAAAGGTTCAAATTGCGTGCTATCCCAAAATCTATTAAGTGATACTTTTTATCTGTACCGCATATAATATTTTCTGGCTTGATGTCTCTGTGGACAACATTGATTTTTTCTAATTCGACAACAACCTGTAATAATTCTTCGAGCAATATCAAAGACTCTTTAACCGGTAAGGCACCTTTTGATAAAACAGACTTTAACGTTTCACCATCAATAAATTCTTCTATGAGATAATAATATTTTTCGGCATTTATGTCGATATTATCAAATAATAAAATTTTAGGAGCACCTGTTATATTATTACTATTGACGACATCGATTTCACGCTCTATTCGTTCGTCCATATTTTTGATGATTTTTAAGATGACTGTATTGTAATCATCTGTATTCACTAAATAAACCTGCTTTTGTCCAGAGGGCGGATATGCTTTAATAACTTCCATTCCCTTGATTTTACTTTTTAGATCATCAACTATCATAGTTGCTCCTTTAAATGTGGTTTAATACCCGCCCAATACACTCATTAATAAATATCGAATTGTAATCATTAGGCAATCTAGTTTTTTCTGAAGACGCAACTTTTGAAAAATTATTGTCATCGTATAGATATATCCCTAAGCCAAATGAACACATTCTATTAAAGACATTATCGTTCGGATTCCCTTTTGTCTTGGAAAGAATGGAACTTTCTGATGCAAAAGATTTATTAACAATTGCCTGTTGCATTACTTGATCCCATTTGTTGATTTTTGCTTCTATTGCCTCGATTTTGTTTATTCCGAAAATATTTTTCTCTAATTTCACCCACGCCTGGTCAACTCTATCAATAAGTTCTGAATCATACAATCTCTCAATAGAAAACAATAAGTCCTTATATTTTACCGATAAATCAGATACTATTTGTTGTGACGTGACTTTTCTGTTCACAAAAATATAGTAAAGAATTTTCATATCATTTATACTTAAGGTATTACGAATTTTGCCCCATGATTCATACATTGCTGGATCATATTCGGCAAAGATAATATCTGGATAAGATCCATTGATTTTTGTTTCAAGAAAAACAGCAAGCTGCTTTGTTGAGCTTTCTTCGAAGGTTTCTTTGCGATAATCAATGAATTCCTGCACCATGTCAAATTCCTGACCTGATGTTATAGGTCTTGATTGTATTCCTATATCAATATAATTGTCAAAAATTTCAATTGCAGCCATGTATACCTCTCACATTCTTTACAAATAGCATTAACATCTGAATTATATCATAAAATAAAGCACGGAAATATTACAATTGTCTCACGAAGTTCGTACATAACTCTATGCTCTGTCATATTTAATCTCTCCTCTATGAATAGAATTCATCAATATTTTTGAACAAAATTTGCAGATTATCGATCTTTTTTTCGGTGTGGTAATGACCGCAATACCATTTTCGGTAATTCAGTTGTTCTTCAATGGTGTCAAGCCATACTTCGGTGGTACTGTCAACCGTTGACTGGTCAACGCAGGACAGGAATACCTCTCGCGGTATATATTTGTAGGGACAAGTATGGGATAGAACTACATTGATATCGTCAACTTCTTTAAGCTTGCGTTCAATATTTAATTTTATCTCATCCGATGGTTGCTCGTCCTCCCACCATCCGTATCCTCTCTGTAGACGATAGAACTTGTCAACACTATAGGCTCCACCTATTACAAGACATTTATGACCATTCAAATCATATACATCACCGTCTTTAGCGAACAAAATATTATTGTATTCCGGCTCATAATAAACAATGCCGTTATTACATAATCGGTTTTGATAAGTCGGAATGGTAGTTGGACGAATCTCATGATTACCATGAATGCAGAAAAAAGTAAGTGGCAGCGCTTGAAGATGCTCTTTTACTAACTTATCTTTTGATCTACCATAATAATTTATACCAGCGTCTCCGAGAATTATCATAATATCACTTTTTGTAGTCTCGAATCTTTGGCAAAAATCTGTAAAGCGACTGAAGTCACCGTGTGTATCACCTGTAATAAATATCATTTATCTTTTTTCTCCTCTTGAATTTTAAAACTGCATCGCTTGAAATTCTTCTATATTATCTAGTACAATGCTAACTCCAATCTTATGGTACACGAATTTTCTTTGTCATTATGCAAGTTCAAAAATTTTCTCCATCGTAGGCATTTTGTAAACTGACGTTTTAGAAAGGTAATGATGCAATGAATTTTCCACCGAATAATATTCAAGGATCTTCTCTAAAAAGGCGATTGTTCTCTTCTTATAATGCATATGTGTTAAAACATGATTCGTCGCAGTGTCGTTATAATTTTGCACAAATCCCTTCAAATATTCCCTCAACTTGGCGCTATTGAGATCTTCTATTTCATTATAATTCTGCAATATTTCAAAAGCTTCAATAGCTTTTACAACAGCATAAGTGAATATAATATTGACCCGGTTTATAAAAATATTTTGAATCACTTTCTTTTGCTCTGGTATCAAGTTGGAATACAACTCTATTTTTTTAGAAATCTGGGTTGTAAGGCCATATCTATTGTATAACGAGTATCCTATTACCAATCCTGATTTGGTTTTTTCTCCTATGTAATACTCAATAATTTCTTTTTCGCTTGAATTTATAGCACCAAAGCGCGATGCCTTAGGTCTGCAGTATATTCCTTTTGAAATCCGAGTGAGCTTACTGTCTTTCACCATTCGTTCGAGGACTTTAAAAAAAGTCAGTTCCGGAACTGAAAGTAATTTTTCTCTGTATAATTTTCTTGAAACAATTATTTGATTCGGCTCAAACAGGTTTATTTGTTTTAAAACTTCACTATTGTAATTCATGCGAACTCCTTCTTTCTGTTTCATTTTACTTTATTGGGCATATATATGTCAAGTATTTTTTATTTTTACTTGACACTTTTCAAATACGTTCAACCTATCGATTTGTACTAATTTCAATTATTGGACACAATATCACTCAGCCGACGGGGGGTGACTTTTGGTAGACTTTTTTATTTGAAACTATAAATTATTGTTCGATATTCATTAAACAATACGAGAAATCAAAACCTTTAAACGTAGATATATCAGTACTTTATGGAATTTATATCACTTGTTACGATTCCACAAACACGGGTTCGATTCCCCTCGCCTTCACCACAATTGTAGGTAGAATAAAGTGGTGAAGGCGTGCCTTCGCTACCAAAAAGAACAATGCGAGCACTTGGATCTATGGTGCTTGCTTTGTTTCTGTAAGAGATAGCGAACGTTGACTTCACCAGCCTGAGAATTGAATACTGCTTTTTATAGGGTCTGCGCTAACAATATGTACAGCATTTGGGCGAATGTCATACATATCCTTTCAGTTATTTTACAGTTGACGTATCAATATCAAATATCGTCATGGATTTGTTCTTTCTTCTGCGGCAAACCACTAGCAGAATACCGACAACGACTTTTTGTATGTTGTTTCCTGAAAGCCCAGTTTATCCACATTCTTTCCTGTTTGGACATGAAAAAAGAGGCTATCCGCCTGCGATTTTCTCAAATCGTTTCTGAACAACCTCTTCACTCCGTTCTTTTTGGCCATTATATGACTGTTGTTATAGACTGACTCTGACAAACGTCCGCATCTCTCCCGGTGTCCGATTGCTCCAGAAGCAATAGGGCAGAAACCGCAAAGGTTCCTTTTCCCGCGTTGGTGCTTCATTTTGGTACAACCTATCTGTCAATGGGCTTTTAGCTCGACATCCGTTCGCTTGAAGCAAAACAGCACCCCCCAGTTCTTCTGTCCAGCTTTCTGAAAAAGCTGTATTACAATCAATCTGTAATGAAGACAAGGGCACCGGATTATCCATCTCTTCCAAGCAGTATAACAGCGGCCCCCGCATCACGGCTGCCTGTCCCGCAGCGGCTCGGACCTGCTCATTGGCATAGACAAGATGTGCAGAAAAGTCCAATGTAATAACAATAATACGGGTCCCGGCATCAAGAGACAGTAATGCATACCCGTTTTGGGGCTCAACAACCGTCGGTTTCCCGTCTATTGTGAGGGAAAATCTCTGGACATAATCCGGTATCCTCACAGCCAAAGTGAACGGCGATGGCGACGCGGTGGATAACTCTACCTGGTTTTCCCAAGGAAAACGTGTAGAGAGGCATATATGAACGGGCCCCTTTTCCATCGGTATATCCGCCACATTGGCGGTGAATAAATTGACATACAAGCGATCTCCCCGGACGAAATAAATGTATTGTCCCAGAGACGCCAATGTCCGCGCTATATTGGTCGGACAGCAGGGCACATCGAACCATTTCTGCCGTACCGGTTTCACATGTGCCAGCGAGGTATTCTCCATGCAGGATGGAGGCCATACTTCGAGAGGATTGACATAGAAGAAGCTCTTTCCATCCAGCGCGATGCCTGCGGTGACAGTATTATACAACGCACGTTCAACCTCGTCCATATAGTGCGCTTCCCCGGTAATCTGCGCCATACGCAGGCCAAAAAGAGCTAATCCCACCGATGCACAGGTTTCACAGTAGCACCTATCCAAAGGCAGATCGTAGTCTGTAGTAAACCGCTCCATATATCCGGAAGAACCGATTCCACCGTTTATATACATCCTCTTTTGAGTGATATTGTCCCATAGTCTGCGGCAAGCCTGCAGTAACGCTTCATCTCCTGTCTCCTCCGCGATATCCGCCATGGCACAGTATAGGTACATCGCCCTGACCGCATGTCCTTCCGCCGTCTCCTGTTGACGGGCCGGCTTATGATTCAGTATATATACCGGATCGTATTCCCCTAATTCAGGGAAAATGAACTCCCAACCGTCACGTTTCCGTTCTTCCAAGAAACAATCAGGAGCTTCGCCTCTCCTATCGATAAAATATTGTGCCAAATCCAGATACCGCGTTGCTCCAGTCTCTCTGTACAGCTTTACAAGCGCAAGCTCGATCTCAGGATGCCCGGGACACCCATCCAGAGGAGCATCTTCCCCCAAAAACAAGTTGCAGACAAGATCTGCAAATTTTGACATGATATCAAGGAAGCGTCGTTTACCGGTTGCTTGGTGATATGCCACCGCCGCTTCAATAAAATGTCCTGCTGTATAAAGCTCATGACCTTCTCTAAAATTTGTCCAACGTTTTTCAGGGGCGGCAAGGGTGAAATAGGTATTCAAATATCCATCCGGCTGTTGTGCACGGCTGATTAATTCAATCGTTTCATCCGCCAGCGCCTCCAGTTCAGGATCGGGATAGGTCTCCAGAGTATACGCTACCGCCTCCAGCCATTTAGCCAAGTCGCTGTCCCGAAACACGACACCCTGAAAAGAACCCAGGCTCTCTCCTGCGGCAATACGGAAATTCTCTATACAGTGGCTCGGATAAGCGTCTTCCACCTCGTCATTGAGCGTTGCCCACTGATACGGTATTGTGGATTCGCGCACCAGACATATATATCGCGACCAGAAGCTGTCGTTTATCTTTATATTTTTAAGTGGAATATACCCTCGTTTTGTTTCAATCATACGTTGTCTCCATTAATTCTTATTAATAACTATCCTTTGATACCTGTCATCTTGATCCCCTCTACAAAATACTTATTCCCGATCAGAAAAAGCAGCAGGCAGGGGGTGGTAACCAATACAGCCAGGGCCATGACCTGTTCGTAATTGGGTATACGCACTCCATTGATCATGTATAAGCCAAGTGTCAGAGTATAGACCTTTTCGCCTTGTAAATAAATAATGGAATAAAAGAATTCGTTCCAGCAGTTGATGAAGCTAAACAGCCCCACCACGATCAGCGCAGGCCGGATCAGTGGCAGTATAATGCTGGTAAATATGCGCATATAACCGGCGCCATCAAACCGTTCCGCCTCATCCATCCCAACAGGTAAAGTCATCA